>JAGVLN010000028.1 GCA_020049805.1 Rickettsiales bacterium | reverse complement strand
ATATTATATTCAGTATTAGTTTCTCTACTGATAACTTCCGCTGTCACTAAATATATAAATAAGATTAGTAGTTATTTTAGTAGCCTTAATTATCATATGATTAAACTACTTACTAGGATTTAAACTATTCACTTTTTAGCTATACAGACTGAATTATATTGCTAAATTCATTAATAGTGATATAAAAAGTCAAGATAATTTTGATTAAATATTACTTATTATGACTATTATAGTACAGAAATTTGGCGGTACTTCTGTTGCCGATTTAGCTCGTATTGAAAATGTAGCTAAATTAATATTGAAAGAACGCGCTAATGGTAACCAAGTAGTAGTTGTAGTTTCTGCCATGGCTACTGTCACTAATAGTTTAGTAGATCTAGCAAAAAAAGTATCGTCTTTAACTAATAATGAACAACTAGCTGAGTATGATTCTATACTTTCAACGGGTGAGCAAATATCTTCGGCTCTCTTATCGTTATTGTTACAATCACAAGGAATCAAAGCACGTTCTTGGTTAGGGTGGCAAATCCCTATTTTGACCAACGATACTTTTTCTAAGGCTAGGATTGAAAATATAAAAATTAAAAAAATTAAAGAAAGCTTAGAAAAGGATGAAATTCCTATCATTGCAGGGTTTCAAGCAGTTACGCATGATGAACGTATCACTACGATTGGTCGAGGCGGATCAGATACAACAGCAGTAGCAGTAGCAGCAGCACTTAAAGCTGATAGATGTGATATTTACACCGATGTTGATGGCGTCTTCACTGCAGACCCACGTATTGTTAATACTGCTTCAAAATTAGATAAAATCTCTTACGAGGAAATGCTCGAACTTGCTTCTTTAGGTGCCAAGGTTTTGCATACACGTTCGGTAGTAATGGCAATGAAACACGGGGTATTAGTTAGAGTGTTGTCTAGTTTTAATCAGCATTCTGGAACAATTCTTACTTATGAGGATAAACAAATGGAACAAAGGTTAGTTACAGCAATTACATGTACTCGTGACGAAGCACGTATTACTTTATCAGATATGCCTAAAACTACAGATGTATCTGCAGTTTTTGGCTTGTTGGCTGATAAAGGGATTAATCTTGATATGATTGTACAAAATATAAGTAAAAATAGTAGCAATATTGATGTTACTTTCACTTCGAGTAAAGCTGATTTATCTCAAGTAATATCAATTCTTGAGCAAAATAAACATTTGCTAAAATTTGCTAATTTAAGTACTGATCCTAACGTCTCTAAGGTGTCAGCAGTTGGGGTAGGAATGCTGTCTCATGCAGGTGTTGCTAGAGAAATGTTTCAAGCATTAGCCGAAAAATCTATAGATATTATAGTAATTTCTACTTCTGAAATTAAAATTAGTGTTTTAATTCCGGAAGAATATATGGAGCTAGCAGTAAGAACATTACATACTACATTTAAATTGGACAGAAATGAGTAAAATAAATCCACTCACGTTGTGGCAAAAAGGCGCGAGTTTTTTGAATAGCAAATATGCTATTATGTGTGGGGCTATGTCTTGGGTGTCAGAGCATAACTTAGTTTCAGCTATTTCTAATGCTGGAGGGTTTGGAGTGATAGCTTGCGGTGCTATGAGCCCGGATCTATTAGATAAGGAAATTAAATTAACACAAAGTAAAACTACAAAATCCTTTGGAGTAAATTTAATTACTATGCATCCTAAAATAGACGAGTTAATACAAGTATGCATCGATAACAAAGTATCACATGTAGTGTTAGCTGGAGGGCTACCTAAATCAAATAGTATAACTAATCTCAAGTCTCATAATATTAAAGTTATGTGTTTTGCACCAGCTTTGTCTCTTGCGAAAAGGCTCATCAAAATGGGGGTAGATGCCATAGTTATAGAAGGAATGGAAGCAGGTGGTCATATCGGGCCAGTTACTACTTCTGTGCTTGCTCAAGAAATTTTACCTAACATTGACGAAGTACCAGTATTTGTAGCTGGAGGTATTGGTTGTGGTGAAATGATAGCTAGTTATTTGCGTATGGGAGCTGCTGGTTGTCAACTAGGAACTAAATTTGTATGTGCTCATGAGTCAATAGCTCATCCAAATTTCAAAAAGGCGTTTATTAATGCCAATGCGAGAGATGCTGTCGTCTCAGTACAAATTGATCCTGAATTTCATGTAATTCCAGTTAGAGCATTAGCTAATAAAGCTTCAAAAGAATTCATTGAAGTTCAGCTCAGGACAATTGAAGATTATAGAAATAACAAAATTTCCAAGGAAGAAGCTCAACTTAAAATAGAGCATTATTGGGCTGGAGCTTTAAGAAAAGCTGTAATTAATGGCGATGTTGAATATGGTTCAGTTATGGCTGGACAAAGTGTTGGCATGGTTAAGTCTGAGCAATCTGTTCAAGAAATAATTGATGAATTAGTACAGCAAGTTAATCAATCTTTAAATTGATAGTATATGGTGAGTTTAAGAAAAATAAGAATATTACTCTTATTATTGCCATTGTTTCTTTGTTCTTGTGCCGGTGGCAATTTTGTTTCTTTTTTTAGCAGTTATGATCGCAACGGTCCAATTCATCGTTTAGAAAACCAAATTAATGTCTCTACTGGCATGCGTTATGGTCATGTAATTTTAGTTTATAATTTACTAGATCTTAATATAAAAAACGATAATCACTCCTTAAAAGGTGGGATTCAGGCAAGCAGTTTTTATCTATATCTAACTTCTGTTGATGTAGATCAAGAAAAATTCAATCATTTGATTAACGTGTTAATCCAAAAAGTTGTTGTTAAAACTCAGAATCTTTCTAAGGTCAAACACACGCTTAATATAAACGCAACTCAGAAAATTAAAGAATTTATAACATTTTTAACTGCTTTAGATCATAGACTGAAGTCGCATAAATTCCAATCTCACAATCAAGTGAGAGTAGTAGTAGAAAAAATGGTAAGTTACCTTAAACGTGAAGGAAAGAACTTGGATAAATTATCACTAGAGCAAAAGCTAAGAATTTTACAGAAAATTAACAGTGTCCTAGAAAAAGTACCACTAACTAACCCTTTAACTTCGTATGTAGTTACAGACAGGTTCAGGATGAGACCAGGTTCTTTTTTCAAAAATAAAAAAATGCATAGTGGTATAGATTTATGCGCTCCGAAATCATCTGATGTATTTGCAAGCGCTGCAGGAACAGTGATCTATGCTGGATGGAAAGAAGGTTATGGAAGTATAGTTATAATTGACCATGGCCGAGGTATAAATACATATTATGCTCATCTGAGATCAATAGGAGTTAGAGCTGGTAGGAAAGTTCTTGTTGGTGAAAGAATTGGCATCCAAGGCAATACCGGTCATAGCAGTGGCGATCATTTACATTATGAAATTAGGTTTAATAACAAACCAATTAACCCAGAGATTTTAAAGAGATTCTGATTTATAGTAATTATTAATGTAATAGATTAATTCTGGATGGAAAGTAACTACACGTATCTTGATAGCGTTAAGTAATAGAATTAATTAGAGAAGGATAAAACAAATCATTATTGATAGTTCTTATTAACTTATAGAAGGTAAATTAACCAAATGACGATAATATTTTTAAATGGAGCTGGATCAAGTGGTAAATCTTCCATTGCCAAAGCAATACAACATTTAGCAGATAAACCCTATATTATTCTTAGCTTTGATACTTTTTTTAATATGCTACCTAGAAATTATATTGTTGGAGGTCTATATGCCAAAGAAGGATTTAATTTTATACCATATGAGAGTGAAGGAAAACCAGCTATAAAAGTAGAGTCAGGAGAAATTGGTAAAAGACTAGCAACGACTATACCAAAAGTTGCTAAAATCATGGCAGATAGGGGTTTTAACTTAATAATTGATGAAATATTATTTGGTGATGAATTACTAAAATCTTATATAGAGCTCTTAAAAGAGCACAAAATGTATTTTATTGCGGTCAAATGTACTCTTGAATCTATGGAAGAACGAGAAATATTAAGAGGAGATCGTGCTATTGGCTTATCACGTGATCAAATAAATAAAGTACATAAAGGGTTTAGACCTTATGATTTAGAAGTTGATACAACTCACAGCTCAAGTTTTTCTTGTGCCAAAAAAATACTAGATTTTATCAATAAGACATAAATTAATTATTGAAAGACCTTATTATCAATAGCTGAAAGGATATAAATAGGGTTTTTGCTTCAAAACGAACACAGCATCTTATGTTCCTTTATCGCATATCTGTCAGTCATACCGGCTATATAATTAGCGATAACTATAGGTAAATTGGTTTGATCTTTATTGATCTTGCCTTGCCATTTTGTAGGTAGACAACCTGGATTAGCAAGGAATGTCTCAAATAGCTCTTTTATTATCTTCCTTCCTTTATAGGTCATTACGTTTACTGTGTAATGTTTATACATATTATCTAAAAGATATTTTTTAAGCTTAGAGACCTTCTTTTGCATTGGCAGAGAAAAATCAACTATCTTGATATTAGCATCGTAAACATCATTTAGATTTTTGATGTTTAGTGACCTAATATTGGTTTGTGTTTGAGTAATTACATCTATAACCATTTGGTTAGTTAAGCGACGAATAATTTCATGAATTACCCTTTGTTCCTCGGCTCCTTGCTTAATATTATTTACTTCATCAATAATATCATTAATGATATCACAATTACAAACATCTTTTATACTGAAGAGGCCAGCTCTTAAGCCGTCTTCTAAATCGTGGCTATTATATGCTATATCATCAGCAATAGCTGATACTTGTGCTTCCAATGAAGGAAATTTATCTAAAGAAATATTATGATTCTTAGCGCATTCTCGAATGAATTCAGATGCTTTATTATGTTTGGAATATTTGCCAATAATAGGACCATTATGCTTCATTATGCCATCTAATGTTTCCCAGGTTAAATTTAATCCATTAAAATTAATATATCTTTCTTCTAATTGCGTAAGAAGTTTCAAGGTATATTCATTATGATTAAAACCACCATAAGTTGATAATTTTTCATTAAGAGCTTCTTCACCTGCATGACCAAATGGGGGATGTCCTAAATCATGCGCTAGGCTTAAACATTCTGTTAATTCAAGTGATAGATCCAATTCTGCAGCTATAACTTTTGAAATTTGGGCTACTTCTAACGAATGAGTAAGGCGAGTACGATAATGATCACCTTCGTCATTAACGAAAACTTGAGTTTTATATTCTAATCTTCTAAATGCAGCTGAATGAGTAATACGATTTAGATCTCTTTGAAATTCATCTCTGAAGGTCGGTTCTTCCTGGTATAACCTACCGTTAGAAAATTGCGGATCAGTAGCATATGAGGCTAATTTTTGGTGCATAGGTTGCTTTTAATTGTATAAAGATATATAATTACTAATGTTTAGTATACATAATTATAATTCTATGGACAATATAAATACCTATAACATACAAGTCAGCGATAATGCTGCTAGTAAAATTAAAGAACTAGCTAATGATCAGAAACTTAGGATTTCTGTTAATGGTGGAGGGTGCTCAGGATTTAAGTATCAATATGATTTTGTAGAAGTAAGTAACTCAGATGATATCATTTTAGAAAAAGAAGGCGCCACTGTCCTTATTGATAGTATATCAGCGGAATTTCTGAAAGATGCAGTAATAGATTATGTTGAAACTTTAGGCTCAGCTGAGTTTTTAATCAAGAACCCTAATAGTACCAGTAGGTGTGGTTGCGGGAATTCTTTTTCTATTTAATCATCGCTTTGTTTATTGCCCCTAGTACATCACTAGTTTTAAGTAGTGGAGGCAATATAATGCCATGTGGATATTTTTTACTATATACTACATCGAAAGGAATTCCACGTTGATTGTAACTTGCTAGGTAATTACTAATTTCCTTGCTAGCAGCGGTATAGTCAGCGCGCATAGTAATAATATTATTTTTGAGATAATAAGATAACATATATTCGTTATCTAAGACCATAAATTTATTATATTTGCAAGTAATGCACCAATCTGCAGTTACATCCACTAATATTACTTTATCTTTGGCTATATACTCTGCTAGTTGTTGTTGATCGAATCTTTTCCATACTAAATTAATCTCTTGCTCACGCAACAGGTCATTATGGCTATTAAGTTTAGGTAAGAGAAAAGCTGCTATTACTATTGCTAAACATAATATCAATTTTATGGATATAAATTTTAATATACCTTGTTTGTTCTCTAGAAGAAATTGAAGTAATAAAGCGCATAAAAATAATATAATGGCTGATTTTTGATCTAATAAATTTACTAAAATAAACATCAACCATAATACGGTAAGATATACTAAAATTGCTAAGATTTTTTTAATTGTTAACATCCATTTTCCTGGTCTGGGAAAATTACGTAGTAGGTTAGGGTTAATAGTTAAAATTAGATAAGGTAATGCCATTCCTAGGCCAATAGTGATAAAAATTGAATATATTTCTAAATTGTTATAGAGGAGAGCAAAGCTTATGGCTGTGCCTATAAATGGGGCGGTGCAAGGAGTAGAAAGTAAAGTAGCAAAAACACCTGCTAAAAAACTGCCAAATAATTGACCTTCATCTGAATATTTAATTAAAAGATTATTTAAATTAGAGGGGATGTTTATGTTTATTCTATTTGCTAAGCTAGCAGCAAAAAATACTAATGCTAATGTCAGGAGAATAATAAATTCAGGTTGTTGAAAGTTTAATCCTAAGCCTGCATAGTTACCAGAAGTTTTTAATATAATGGCAATTGCAGCTAGAATAATAAAAGAAATAATTATGCCAATAGTGGTTGCAAAAAACTGATAACGAATAAATTTTCTTTCTTTTTGCTCGGTGTTAAGTACTGACAGTATTTTTATTGATAATACCGGTAATATGCATGGCATGAAATTTAATAAAATGCCGCCAATAAATGCTATGAGTAATATTTTAAAAAAGTCTGAAGTACGATCGATAATCAAGTTATTAGTTGTGGGCACATTTAGGTGTATGAGATGTTTTTTTAGGACGCAAGATTTATCACAGATTGAAATAAATATATTTAGATCAAGCTCAGCATTTAAATTAGGATCTATAACATTTATTACTACAGGGACTTCTAAAGTTTCTAAATAATAAAAGGCTTTATTTTCTAATTGGATTGGTGTAGGCCATTGTATAGTGATGGAATTAATATTTTCTTTATTTTCAAATAAGATTTGGGTTTGAATTTCCTCGCTAGCCTTGTTTTTGGCAAAAATCTTCCAATTACCTTTCAAATTAATTTTGATTAATGACAGCAAATTTTGAGTTTGTGGATCATAACCTTCTGCTATAAAGGATAAGTCGTACTCTACTTCGTCAATTTTAGTTATAGGTTGAGCAAAACTACAAAGACTAATAAAAATATATATGATAAAAATTAAAGGGTATAATGCTCTCATTACTAAACTAATTAAAAAGATCTTAAAGTTTATAACTTTAATGATATATTGGTATTAATGAATAAGCTAGATAAAATAACTCAAAGTTTTGATATCGCTACTTTAATTTTTGCCCTATAATTATTATATAAATTCTAGTTAACATAGTGAGGTTACTTATGGAACAAGAATTAAAAACGCAAGAAATCGGTAATCTAACAGGTAGGCTTTTAATATCTAGCCCTCTAATGGATACTCAATCATATTTTCATAAATCCGTAATTTACGTAATCCAGCATAATGAGCAAGGTGCAATTGGTGTTTTAGTTAATCATCCGGTAATGCAAGCCAACATGGCTTTCTATGTCAAATCTGCTAATGATAGTGAACAAGAATTATTAAACCTCGATGCGATTGATACATATATAGGTGGGCCAATTGATATTGAAAAAGCTTTAATATTACATTCTAATGATCAGGAAAAAGGTGATAATAACATTTCTCTTAGTTATAATGTCCAAGTATTGCAAGATATTATACGAGGCCATGGACCTAAAATGAGCTTACTTGCCCTAGGATATTGTAGTTGGACTAAAGATCAATTAGAACAAGAGATCAAAGATAATTATTGGTTTGTGCTCCCAGCAAATAATAAGGTAGTATTTGAAGTAGATAGTCAAGATAAATGGGTAGCGGCTTTAGAAAGCTTAAATATTAACGCCTATAATTTTTCTGTTATCTCTGGTAATTGCTAGGTTCCTAATCTAATATTTAGTTGTAATACTTGTAAAAAACAGCTTTAATAAGTTTTTTGCTAAATCCATAGTATATCAAATAATATAATGTCGAATTTATTACGAGTTAAAATCCTTACATTATTTCCTGATTTATTTCCTGGACCTTTAGGGCATTCTATAACTGGACGAGCTTTGAAACAAGGGATATGGACGCTGGAAGCGATTAATATTAGGGATTTTGCACGTGACCGTTACCATACAGTAGATGGGCCAGCCATAGGCGGCGGTATAGGCATGATCCTTAAGCCAGATGTTCTTGCTGATGCTATTGAATATGCCAAGGCTGATGAAGATGATTATAATATTTTTTATATGTCACCTCGAGGCCAGAAGTTAAATCAAAAATTAGCTGAAGAAGTCTCTGGTAAAAAAAAGATGATTATTATTTGTGGTAGGTTTGAAGGTATAGATCAAAGAATAATAGATCATTATCAGATCACGGAAATTAGTATTGGAGATTACGTTCTAACTGGAGGTGAAATTGCAGCTCATGTTTTGTTGGACAGTTGTGTGAGACTATTACCAGGCGTTCTTTCTGATAGTTCTGTATTTACAGAAGAAAGTTTTGGCAATGATCCAGTATACAACCATTTGCTAGAATATCCCCAATATACTAAACCTCTTAGTTGGCAAGGTAGGAATGTTCCTGATATTTTACTTACTGGACATCATGAGAATATTAAAAAGTGGAAATTACAGCAAGCAGAAGCCTATACAAGAAAGTATAGGCCTGATTTATGGGCATTATATCAAAAAACTAATAAATTAGGTTGAAATTTATATTAAAATAACTTATTTTAACCTCTTACAGAAAATTTAATGCTATTAGGGTTTATATGAATTTAGCACAAGCATTTGAAAAAGAACAAATTACTAAACTTTCTGAAGGAAAGGTGTTTCCCAATTTTATTCCGGGTGACACTGTTAGAATTAATGTTAAAATTATAGAAGGCAACACCGAGCGTGTGCAAGCATATGAAGGTTTATGTATTTCTAGAAAAGGCCGCGGTTTAGGTTCAAGCTTTACTGTCAGGAAAATTAGCCATGGGGAAGGTGTAGAGCGAATTTTCTTACTTTATTCACCGAAAATAGCTAGTATCGAACTCGTTAAAAGAGGTGTAGTGCGCAGGGCTAAATTATACTATATGAGAAAATTACGCGGTAAATCTGCAAGAATTGAAGAAAAAATTACTCCAAAACCAGTAAAATAAGTTTTGGAATGTTTCCTAAGAAACTTAATTCCTACCTAGAAATTGCAGAAAGCTACGATTTATTTATTTTTGATGTATGTGGAGTGGTTCATAATGGAATTACGTTATATCCGCAAACTATCAAATTTATAGAGCATCTAAGATTACTTAATAAACAAATAGTTTTTATTTCTAATTCACCGCGTCCCTCAACTAATTCAATTAAATATTTAGCTCAACAAGGATTTGTTTTATCTAATTCTGAAAAATTTATTTCTTCAGGTGATTACTTTAAATATTGTTATCAAAATAATATTGATAATATGTTTACTCATAAAAATAACTTTTATGATATAGGTAATAGTTATGGAGTAGACTTGTTAGCTGATTTAAATATTAGTAATCTTCCTAATTTTATAAATGTTGACTATGTTATAATATCAGCTTTTACAGAAGATACTTCTAGCCTTAATAAATGGGATGATGAATTAAAAGAAGCTGCTAATAATCGTCTAATAGCTTTATGCGTTAATCCAGATATAATTGCTCCACATGGAGATAAAATTAGATATACACCTGGTACTTTTGCTGAGAAATATAAAGTTCTAGGAGGAGAAGTGCATTATTATGGTAAACCTCATATAGGTATATATCGATATGCTTTAGATTCAATTTTAACGAAATTTAAAATAAGTAAAAATAAGGTTATAGCAATAGGAGATTCTTTAGGCACGGATATCAAGGGCGCTAGAACATATGGAATTGATTCATTATTATTATTAAATGGAGTGCATGCTGGTAATGGCAGCTCAGATGCAGCGTTACAAGAGTTGTTTTTAAAATTTGGATCTATTCCTAATTTTATAATGCAAAGTCCTAAATTTGATTAAAAAAGTAATATTTAGGTAATTGATTAATATATTTGGATGTGTTATTGGTAATTAGTTAGAATTCATGAAGGCTCTGAATCTGACGATAAGCAACTAAAATATAGAATTTGTTAATATATAATAAGAGGAAATGATTTATGAAAAGAGTTGTTATTTCAGGAATGATTGGTAATGCACTTGAATGGTATGATTTTGCATTATATGGCCATTTTGTAATGATTCTTAGTAAACTATTTTTCCCTACAAGTGATCCATATGTAGGTACACTTGCCACATATGCTACTTTTGCTGCTGGTTTTATAATGCGCCCAGTAGGAGCAATATTATTTGGTTATATTGGTGATAAATATGGTCGTAGATCTGCGCTTTCTGCTTCAATTTTGATGATGGCTATTCCGACTGCATGTATTGGTTTATTACCTACATATGAGAGTATAGGTATTTTAGCCCCAATCCTTTTAATCTTTATTAGATTATTACAAGGTGCATCAATAGGAGGAGAATTTAGCGGATGTATAGCATTTTTAGTTGAATATTCTCCAATGAAAAAAAGAGGGCTTGTTGGTAGTGCAAGTATGGTCAGCTTATGTGCAGGTATGTTGCTAGGTTCTTTAGTAGCAACTTGTGTATCTAAAATGATGCCTGTTGCTGATTTTGAATCATGGGGGTGGAGGATTCCATTTCTACTTGGGATGCTAATCGGAATAGTTGGTATATATGTTCGTTTAGGTTTACATGAAAGTCCTATTTATATAAAAGCAAAGGAACATAATAATTTATCTTCAAGGCCAGTAATGGAAGTAATTAAAGACCATCCTGTTGATCTATTAATTGCTATTGGTATGTATCTAACAGTAACTGTGCCTTTTTATACCTTAACTATATTTGTTAAAAATTTCATGTCTGATACTTTGCATTATCCTTATGTAGAATCTTTGACTGTTAATTTAATTAGTATAACTTGTGCTATGTTATTAATGCCTGTCTCTGCTTGGGTTTCTGATCGATATGGTCGTAAACCAGTTTTGCTTTATACAACATATGCCTTAATTATTTTGATATATCCAATTTTCTGGCTCTTAACAAGTTTCAATTTAAATGGAGCTCTAATATCACAAATTGTATTTGCGATATTAGTTGGAATATATATGGGTCCTGTGCCTGCAGCTTTAGTAGAAATGTTCCCTACAAGAATCAGGTTCACTGGAGTAGCATTATCTTATAATATAAGTGCTGGTATATTTGGTGGTTCAGCGCCATTGGTTGGAACCTGGTTAATTCAAAATACTGGTAGACAGGATTCTATGGCGATGTACATTATCTTTTTTGCGGTACTGACAGTAATAACCCTTAAATATTATAAAGAAACTTATCGTAAACAGTTGTCATAAAATACCTTTAAATAAGGTTATTTAATTGCGCTAATTAAAGATTAATTTTGTGTGTGTCTTACATAAGAAATGATTTATGATACATATTTTGAAAATCATTTTTTATATATCATTAATAATGACATCAATCACAAATTTTTCCTTTGCTAAGAATTTACCAGCTGGATTTGTTTATTTGCATGAGATAGATGCATCTATCTACCAGAAATTGGAGTTTGCATCTAAGAATAATTTTGTCGGAGCCCCATTAGATGGTTATGAAGGCATCCAAGTCATTAGTACCAAGGAAGCTGCTATAGCTCTTTCTAAAACTCAAAAGGATTTAAAAAAAATTTATCCAAATTATTCACTTCAAGTTACAGATGCTTATCGACCTATTAGAGCAGTGAAGCATATTCAACGTTGGGCAAAAGATTTAAATGATCAGAAAACTAAGGAAGAATATTATCCAGATTTCGATAAAAAGGAGCTTTTGGGAAAATTTTTAGCTGCAGAAAAATCATCGCATAGTAGAGGTAGCACCTTTGATGTAGTAATTATTGATGAAACAACAAATAAGTGGATTGATTTTGGAACTATATATTTTGGTGATTATGCTCATATAAACTATGAAAAGTTAAAAAAAGAACAAAGTGAAAATAGATTGTTATTACGAACTTTAATGATAGCAAACGGGTTTAAGCCATATGATGCTGAGTTTTGGCATTTTACTTTAAATAACGAACCTTTTCCAGAAACTTACTTTGATTTTAAAATAATTAATGATCATAACTAATGTAGTTTCTGCACCTATCTTTGTTAAAGCTAATTATCAGTTCTGGATTATCTAAAAGCTTTCTATATAGTATTGGAAATATATAGCTGGTAATAGGTATGTATAAAAAAATGTATATATTTATTTTGGAGCAATTTAACCGTGATCAAAAATCATGGATTTTGTGGTTAGTAGCTTTTTTCTGCTTTGGTATTATAATTTACTTTGCCTTACCAACGGAACCTAATATTTTTATTCTAATAATTATTACCATTTTTCTAGTTAGCAGCATAATTTTTTATAGAAAAAAGAATGTATTAGGGTTGTTAATATTGGCTCTTTGTATTACTTTTGGGATGATTATTGCACAATTACGAACAATTTATGTTATAAGCCCCAAGTTAATTCAGGAAATAAAATATGCCAAAATCTATGGCAGGATAATAAATCTAACACCTACAATAAATGGTTTACAGATTATATTAGATCATATTTATATTAGTGAGTTTAATAATAAAAATTCACCTAAAAAAGTTAAAATTACTATTAGAAGTAATAATTTAAATGATTTACAAGTTGGTGATTATATAAAATTAAAAGCTAACTTAAAACCGCCAAGTAAGCCATTAGTTCCTGGAGGATATAATTTTGCACGACAAAGTTATTTTGAGCAAATAGGAGCTACTGGTTATAATGTCTCGAAGATTTATGTAACAAAAAAGAACAAAAATAAATTTTCTAATTATATTGCTAATTTACGTATTGATCTTTCTCAGCGTATAAAAAAAATCTTAGGTGATAGAAACGGAGCCATAGCTGCAGCACTTATTATAGGTGAGCAAACCGCTATTGATAAGGATATATTATCTGATATGCGCATTTCAGGATTAACCCATATCCTTTCAGTATCTGGATTGCATTTGAGCATGGTATCAATTATTTGTTTTTTTAGCATTAGATTTTTATTCAGCTGTTCAGTTTTTATTAGCCAACAATATGATACCAAAAAAATTGCAGCATATTTTTCCTTGTTTATTACTTTTGGGTATTTATTAATTTCAGGTATGCAAATAGCTGCAATTAGATCTTATATTATGGTTCTGTGTGTGGCCATAGCAGTATTATTAGATAGGCAGGAGTATGCTCTAAGATCAGTATGTTTTGCGGCCTTTATAATGTTATTATTTACTCCTGAAGCTATAATGCATCCTAGTTTTCAAATGTCATTTGCAGCAGTAATTGCATTGGTTTCAGGTTATGAATATTATGTTAATAAATGCTTGGCTAGTGGAGGGAATCTTGCTCGTATTAAACGTTATTTTCTAGGAACCTTAACTGCTACTTTTATAGCCGGCATTGCAACAGCGCCATTTGCGGTTTATCATTTTAATCAATATCCTAACTATTCATTATTGGCAAACTTAATAGTAGCGCCAATAACTTCTTTTATAATTATGCCAGCAGTAGTTATGACCTGTATTTTATTTCCTTTTAGCTTGGAAAAATACGCGTTAATCATTATGAATTTTGGTATTGAATTTTTAGTAAGAACTGCTCATTGGATAAGTAGTTTGCCAAAAGCATTGATAATGTTACCTAACATGGGTGATATTAACATAATGTTGTTTTTTATAGGCTTACTTTGGTTATGCTTATGGCAACAGAAATGGAGAATATTTGGGATAATACCAATTATTGGTGGAATTATTTTATTATTGCTTACACCAAAACCAGATTTAATTATTGATCTAAATGCTGGCAATGTTTTATTAAGAAGTTTAGATAATAATTTAATTAAAACATTAAACAAACCTAGGTTATCTCAGTTTATGCAAGATTATTTGAATTCTAAAATGCAGACTAATTCTATTGTTAGTATTAATGAAAGTAGATATTCAGAAGAATTTAATTGTAATGATAATCAATGTTTTATAGAAAAAAATTATAAATTATATTTTCCTAAGAATCGATTAGTCGATAATTCTCAAATTTATGTGCAATGGCAAACTCATCAAGAATTTTTACTTACAAATGAGGCTTTTAAAAACAAGGGTTCTTATTTTATTATATTAAAACCTGATAAAATCAAGATAGAATCAACAGTTGATTCATGGAATCGTAGGCCTTGGAGTTGAATTAACTATAAAGCGAGTATTATAATTGATATTAAAAACTATTATTTTAAATACAGATTCTTATATTACTTCTCACTACTTGCAATATCCAAAAGATATGCAGGAAATTTCATGTTACATTGAATCGCGTGGAGGTAAATTTGATCAGACATTGTTTTTTGGACTGCAGATTTTTTTAAAAGAATATTTGGCTGTGCCAATTACTTTGGAGGATATAGAATATGCCGAAGAATTTCTATTGAAGCATGGATTAGTTTTTAATAGAGAAGGTTGGGAATATATATTAAAAGAGCATAATGGATATTTACCTATAGAAATTGAAGCTGTACCAGAAGGTACATTATTACCTAATCATAATGTTCTAGTGCAGATTAGGAATACTGATCATAATTGTGCTTGGCTTCCTCCTTATGTTGAAACTGCATTATTAAGAGCTGTATGGTATCCATCGACTGTTGCTACTGTTTCTTGGCATGCAAAACAAATTATAAAAAAATATATGAGTATCACTTCTGATAATTTAGATGGTCTACCTTTTAAATTAAACGATTTTGGAGGGAGAGGGGTAAGTTCTTTTGAATCAGCCTCTATAGGAGGTGCTGCCCACTTAGTAAATTTCATAGGTACGGCTACTATTCCTGGTGTTCTAGCCATTAAAAAATACTATAATCAAGATATGGCAGGATATTCTATACCTGGAGCTTCTCACTCTACTATCACTAGTTGGGGAAAAAATTTCGAAAAGGAAGCTTATGAAAATATTATAGATGTTTTTCTCAAGGAAGGAAAAACGGTTGGAATAGTAAGTGATTCTTATGACTTATGGTACGCGTTAGATAATATATTTGGTAAAGAACTTAAAGAAAAAATAATAAATTCTAATGGTACCTTGGTAATTAGACCTGATAGTGGAGAACCACATTTAATAGTTCTTAAGTCGTTAACAATATTAATGAACAAGTTCGGCTATAGTTTTAATAAAAAGGGCTATAAATTACTTCCTCCATATTTAAGGCTAATACATGGCGATCTCATTTCTCTCGATACAATAGAGCTGACTTTACAAACTCTTGAGCAAAATGGCATATCTGCTGATAATATTAGATTTGGTATGGGAGGAGAGTTATTGCAGAAAGTTAATCGTGATACTTTGATGTTTGCTATGAAGACATCTGCCATTAATATAAAAGGTACTTGGAGAGATGTATACAAAAATCCCATAACAGAACCTAATAAGAGGTCTAAATCTGGTAGGTTAGCGTTAATTAATGAGAACAATCGTTATAAAACTATTAGGTTGGATGAAATTGGGCTGAAAGAAAATCTTTTGAAAAAAGTTTTTAAAAATGGCAGACTAATTATAGACTATAAGTTTGAAGATGTAAGAAAACGTACAGAAAAATAGTATGATTTACTAGATTTTCTCATTAAATTTAT
>JAGVLN010000011.1 GCA_020049805.1 Rickettsiales bacterium | reverse complement strand
TTGATCTCACCAATCGCTATGGAAGATGGTTTACGCTTCGCTATCCGTGAAGGCGGTAGAACCGTAGGCGCTGGCGTCGTATCCAAAATTATTAAGTAGAGAGCATAATTATATAATCAATAATAAGTCCTTGATTATAAGTTAAATTTATGATAGGAGTGTAGCTCAATTGGTAGAGCATCGGTCTCCAAAACCGGAGGTTGGGGGTTCGAGTCCCTTCGCTCCTGCCACTGTTGTACTCTAAATGGCTTAAAGATATGAAGAAGGCTCTGAAATTTTTTAGTGAGGTGAAACAAGAAATTTCTAAGGTAACATGGTTATCTAGGAAAGAAGCGTTGACATCAACATTGATGGTGGTTATTGTGGTTGCTGCTTTTTCTTTAATATTTGTAATAGCTGATTATGTTATCTATCACATAATACAATTTGTAGTAAATTTAGGGGTTTAGTTTAGTGACATATAAGTGGTATATAGTACAGTCAATATCTGGTTTTGAGAAAAAGGTTGCCAATTCTATAAGAGAAAAAGCAATTAAAGAAGGAATAAGCGAATCAATAGAAGATGTGGTTGTTCCGGTAGAAAAGGTTGTTGAGGTCAGAAAAGGTAAAAAAATTGACGCAGAGCGTAAGTGTTTACCTGGTTATATATTAGTCAAAATGCAAATGAATGATAATATATGGCATATGATTAAAAACATTCCAAAAGTAACAGGCTTTTTAGGAAGCAGCGGTAAACCGCAAGTTATTGATGAAAAAGAGATAAAAAGAATTTTAGAACAAATAGAACAAAGCTCTATTGCGAGTAATAATGCAATAAGTTTCGAAGTGGGTGAATCAGTAAAAGTAACAGATGGACCTTTCGAATCATTCTTGGGAGTTGTTGAAGGGGTTGATCCTGAAAAAAATCGTTTAAAAGTATCAGTTACGATTTTTGGTAGATCCACTCCATTAGATTTAGATTTTACACAAGTATCAAAAGTATAGTTTAGGTTAAAATGGCAAAAAAAGTTATAGGATATATAAAATTAGAAATTCCAGCAGGTAAAGCTAATCCGTCACCACCAGTTGGACCAGCATTAGGTCAACGTGGACTTAATATCATGGAATTTTGTAAAGCATTTAATGCTCATACACAATCTATGGAACCAGGTATTCCGGTTCCTGTAGTAATTACTGCTTTTGCTGATAAAACTTTTGAATTTGTTACTAAAACAGCACCAGTATCTTACTTCCTTAAAAAAGCTGCAAATATAGCAAAAGGCTCTGGTGAAACTAGAAAAGCTCCGTATGTTGGCAAGGTAACTATGTCCCAAGTAAGAGATATAGCTCAGAAAAAAATGGTTGATCTTAATGCCAATGATATTGAAGGTGCCATGATGATGGTTAAGGGCACGGCCGAATCAATGGGTATACAAGTAATAGAAGGATAATATGACCGAGAAGAAGAAAGACAAAAAACAGAAAGCTGTAAAAAGTCCTTTTTTAGTTGGCGGTAAAAAATATCGTGCAGTAAGAGAGAGAATTGATAGCAATAAATTATATGATTTACCAGAAGCAATGGAAATTATTCATAATAATAAAGTAGCAAAATTTGACGAAACCGTAGAATTTGTTATTAAATTAGGTGTGAACCCAGTGCATTCTGATCAAATAGTACGCGGCGTAGTCAGTATGCCAAATGGTATCGGTAAAAAAGTCCGGGTAGCTGCTTTCGTAAAAGAAGAAAAAGTAGATGAAGCTTTAAAAGCTGGAGCTGATCTTGCTGGTTCAGATAACATAATCGAAGACATTAAAGCTGGAACAATTAATTTTGATGTGTGTATAGCCACACCAGATATGATGCCAAAAATCAGTAGCGTCGCAAAAATTCTTGGACCAAAAGGCCTAATGCCTAACCCAAAACTTGGTACTGTTACTACTAATATTGAACAAGCAATTCAACTGGCTAAAGCTGGTCAAGTAGAATTTAGAGTAGAAAAAGCTGGCATAGTTCATACAGGTATTGGCAAGGTAAGTTTTACGCCTAAAGCGCTAGTCGAAAATGCTAAAGCTCTATACGATGCTGTAGTGAAAGCTAAACCATCAGGTGCAAAAGGCGTCTATGTAAAAGGAGCGTTTTTATCCTCAACTATGGGACCATCGTTAAAAGTTAACCTTGTATCATTAAGCTAATAAAGTAATTGGAGTAAGTTAAGGTGTTAAAGTCAAAAAAAATTGATATTGTTGAAAATTTAAAACAAAATCTTGCAGAAGCAAATACTGTAATAATTGCTCATTATCATGGCTTAAGTGTAGCACAAATCAGTCAGTTAAGGAAAAAAATGCTTGGTGCAGGCGCTAAGTTTACAGTAACAAAAAACACATTACTAAAGTTAGCTTTAAAAGATAGCAATTTTAATAAAGTAGAAAATTTATTTAAAGGACCTACTGCTATAGGATTTTCTAATGATCCTGTATCAGCATCCAAAATTATGACTGAGTTCGCAGAAACAAATGAAAATTTAAAAATATTAGGAGGAGTAGCTAATGATAATGTTCTTACATTAGAAGGTATTAAAGTACTTGCTACATTGCCTTCTCTTGATGAGCTGAGAGGAAAAATTATTTCCATACTACAAACTTCAGCTACTTCTATTGCAAGAATGCTCAATGCACCTGCAACTAATGTAACAAGAGTGATATCTGCTTACGGGTCTAAGAACAGTTAACTCTATTTGTGTTTTAATTAATTAATTTATTGAGGTAAGAAAATGGCTAATTTAGAAAAAATCGTAGATGAATTATCATCATTAACAGTGTTAGAAGCAGCTGAGTTATCAAAGTTGCTTGAAACTAAATGGGGTGTATCTGCTGCAGTAGCAGTTGCTGCCGCTCCAGCTGCTGGCGCAGCCTCTGCTGCCGCTCCCGCTGCTGAACAAACAGACTTCACAGTGTTTTTAGCTGCTGCTGGTGACAAAAAAATCAATGTGATCAAAGAAGTTAGAGAGATTACAGGATTAGGCTTAAAAGAAGCAAAAGATTTAGTTGAAGCTGCACCAAAAGCTGTAAAAGAAGGTGTGTCTAAAGCTGATGCTGAAAAATTCAAGAAAAAACTTGAAGAAGCTGGAGCAACTGTTGAGCTTAAATAATTAAATAATTTTGAACGTTATTTAATTATAAGTTTCTGCTTAAATTTAACAGTCTATTTCTTAATCTTTAAGGACATTTGACTTATTTGAGGATATTTAATGCTTGAAAATCTCTTAACTAGAAACATTAAAAGAAAAAGTTTTGGAAAAATTAATCAAGTAGCAACCATACCGAACTTAATTGCGGTACAAAGAAATTCTTATAACGAATTTCTGCAAATGGATATTAATTCTGATGCTCGTAAAAATGCTGGGTTGCAATCTGTTTTCAATTCAATTTTTCCAATTCATGATTATGCTGGTACATGTACTTTAGAGTTCGTAAGGTATGAACTTGGCAAACCTAAATATGATGTGGAAGAATCTAAACAACGTGGCATAAGTTATGTTGCTCCATTAAGAGTAACTTTACGCTTGGTGATTTGGGAAATAGACCCAGATACTGGCGTTAAAGAAGTAAATGGAATTAAAGAACAAGAAGTATATATGGGTGATATACCTCTAATGACCGATCACGCTACTTTTATTATAAATGGAGTAGAACGTGTAATCGTATCACAAATGCATAGATCACCAGGTGTATTTTTTGATCATGATCATGGAAAAACTCATTCCTCAGGTAAATATTTATATTCAGCACGTGTTATACCTTATAGAGGTTCATGGCTAGATTTAGAATTCGATGCTAGAGACTTATTATACTTTAGAATAGACCGTAAACGTAAATTATTAATCGGCTCTTTGCTTAGAGCTTTAGGCATGAGCACCGAAGAGATATATGATTTTTATTATAATAAAATCACATATAAAAAAGTAAAAAATGGTTGGGCTACTATATTTAATCCAGATGAATCTCGTTCTGTAAAATTATCAGAAGATTTAATCGATGCTCATACCAACAAAGTCGTTGCTAAAGCTGGCACACGTCTAAATAAGCGTATAATTAATAAACTTAAAGAAGAAGGTTTAAAAGAATTATTAACAAGTGCTGAAGGTTTAATTGGCAGGTTTATTGCTAGCCCTATTATTAATAATAAAACAAGCGAAGTTATTTTAGAAGCTGGCGATGAGATAACCTCTGAAAATATAAAACTTATTGAATCTTTAGGCATTACTGAATTAGCAATATTAGCAATTGATAATCAGTTAGTTGGCCCATATATAAGAAACAGTTTAAAAGCAGATAAAAATATTTCTCAAGAAGATGCATTATTTGATATCTTTAGAGTAATTAGGCCTGGTGAACCACCAACATATGAAACTGCAAAAAATTTATTTAATTCTTTATTTTTTGAAAGTAGCAGATACGACTTATCGAATGTCGGTAGAGTAAAACTTAATGCTCGCCTAGATTTACATATGAATGAAGATGTAACTATCTTAACCAAAGAAGATATTCAGCAAATAGTTAAGATGTTAGTACAATTACGTGATGGTATTGGTGAAATTGATGACATTGATCATTTAGGTAATAGAAGAGTTAGGTCTGTTGGTGAGCTAGTAGAAAATCAATTTAGATTAGGTATGGTCCGTATGGAACGTACTATTCTGGAAAGAATGTCTTCTGGTGAAGTAGATACCATTATGCCTAATGACTTAATTAATTCTAAAGTCCTTGCCAGTGTAATAAAAGAGTTTTTTGGTACTTCTCAATTATCTCAATTTATGGATCAAACTAATCCATTATCAGAAATTACCCACAAACGTCGATTATCTGCTCTTGGTCCAGGCGGTTTAACAAGAGATAGAGCAGGCTTTGAAGTTCGAGATGTTCACACAACTCACTACGGAAGAATTTGCCCTATTGAAACTCCTGAAGGTCCAAATATTGGCTTAATAAATAGTTTGTCATCTTTTGCAACTATCAATAAATATGGATTTATTGAAAGCCCTTATCGTAAAGTAGTAAATGGGCAAGTAACTAATGAAGTAGTATATTTGTCAGCAATTGAAGAAGCAAAATATGTTATTGCTCAAGCTACTTTGAAATTAGACAAAAATGGTAAATTTGTTGATGATTTAGTAAGCTGTAGAAAAAATGGTGATTTCATCATGGCTACACCTGAACATATTGATTTTGTTGACGTTTCACCAATGCAGATTGTTTCTATAGCAACCTCATTAATTCCATTCTTAGAAAATGATGATGCTAACCGTGCTTTGATGGGATCGAACATGCAACGTCAAGCTGTTCCTCTTATGAAAAGCGATGCGCCTTTAGTTGGCACTGGCATTGAAGGCATAGTAGCTAGTGATTCAGGTGCATGTATTACTGCTTTACATAACGGAGTGGTAGAACAAGTGGATAGTACTCGTATAGTGGTAAGATATGATGCTGGTAAAGACGGCTCACCAGGAGTTGATATCTATACCTTATCTAAATTCCAAAAATCTAACTATAGTACCTGCATAAATCAAAATCCTTTAGTAAAGGTTGGAGATTATGTGGAAAAAGGTGAAGTAATTGCAGATGGTCCATGTACTGATCGCGGGGAGTTAGCCTTAGGACGGAACGTACTAGTAGCATTCATGCCATGGAACGGATATAATTTTGAAGACTCAATATTAATTTCTGAAAAATTAGTAAGAGAAGACGTATTTACTTCTATCCATATTGAAGAATTTGAAGTAGTTGCTAGAGATACAAGGCTTGGCCCTGAAGAAGTAACTCGTGATATACCAAATGTTAGTGATGAAAATTTAAAACATCTAGATGAGGTTGGCATTGTTCACGTAGGAGCAGAAGTAAAACCAGGTGATATTTTAGTAGGTAAAGTAACCCCTAAAAGTGAATCACCAATGACCGCAGAAGAAAAATTATTACGTGCTATCTTTGGAGAAAAGGCAGCTGACGTTAGAGATTCTTCATTACGCGTTCCTCCAGGTGTATCAGGAACTATAGTAGAAGTTAGAGTCTTTTCAAGACGAGGTGTTGATAAAGATGAACGTACCTTAACGATAGAACGTGAGCAAATTAATAAGCTTACTCAAGATATGAATGATGAAGTAAATATCATTAGTGAATTCGCTTATACAAATCTTCATAAAATGCTTATTAATCAAAAAGTGAAGTCGGGCCCTAAAGGTGTGAAAGCTGGATCTGTATTAAAAGAAGAAATTATTTCTGAATTCAGCAAAGGTCAATGGTGGAATTTCATTATTGAAGATGAAAAATTAATGCAACAAATTGCTAGCTTAAAGACTAAATTTGATTCTTCTGTGAGCAGCATAAATGAGCGTTATCAAAATAAAATTGAAAAAGTTCAAGCTGGCGATGACTTACCACAAGGCGCTTTGAAGCAAGTAAAAGTATATATTGCAATGAAGCATAAATTACAACCAGGTGATAAAATGGCTGGTCGTCATGGTAATAAAGGTGTGATATCTAAAATAGTACCAGAAGAAGATTTACCTTACTTAGAAGATGGCACTGTAGTTGATGTTGTATTAAATCCGTTAGGCGTACCTTCTCGAATGAACGTTGGTCAGATTCTGGAAACTCACCTCGGTTGGGCTGCAGTGAATTTAGGTCAGAAAATTGGTAAAATGGTCGAAGCTCAAGATAATAAAAAATTAGATAGTCTTAGAGAGTTTTTATTAAGTATATATGATTCTGGTCCAATATCTGACTCGATAAAGAAAATTAAAGATAAAGAATTGGTAGATTTATCAAAAAGATTAGCTAAAGGTATTTACTTTGCTACACCAGTTTTTGATGGTGCTAAAGCTGATGACATTATTCATATGCTAGAAATGTCAAATGTAGATACTTCTGGTCAAGTACAATTAATTGATGGCAGAACAGGAGAATATTTCGATAGAAAAGTAACAGTCGGTTATATTTACATGTTGAAATTACATCACTTGGTTGATGATAAGATTCACGCACGTTCAATAGGCCCATATAGTCTTGTTACTCAACAACCTCTTGGAGGAAAATCGCATTTTGGTGGCCAAAGATTTGGTGAGATGGAATGTTGGGCCCTTCAAGCGTATGGAGCAGCATATACTCTACAAGAAATGCTTACTGTTAAATCAGATGACGTGGTAGGTAGAGTGAAAATTTTTGAATCAATAGTCCGTGGTGATAATAATTTCGAATCTGGTGTGCCAGAGTCGTTTAATGTAATGATCAAAGAATTAAGATCATTATGTTTGAACGTTGAATTAGGATCTTCTGAATAATTATTTTAGGTTTATAATATGAGCATTAGGGATACCGTTAACTTATTTAAACATAATCCTTTAGAGGATTTTGATAATATTAGAATATCTATTGCAAGCCCTGAGAAAATCCTTTCTTGGTCTTATGGTGAAGTTAAAAAGCCTGAAACAATTAATTACCGTACTTTTAAACCTGAGAAAGACGGGTTATTTTGTGCAAGAATATTTGGTCCAGTAAGTGATTATGAATGCTTATGCGGTAAATATAAACGCATGAAGTATCGTGGTATTATTTGTGAAAAATGCGGCGTTGAAGTAACCTCTTCAAAAGTCAGACGTGAACGCATGGGCCATATTGCTTTAGCAGCCCCAGTAGTTCATATCTGGTTTTTAAAATCTCTTCCATCACGTATTAGTACATTGCTAGATATGAATTTACGTGATCTAGAACGAATATTATATTTTGAATCTTTTGTAGTAATAGATCCAGGCTTAACTATGTTAGCAGTTGGTGATTTGCTAAATGACGAGCAATATGCAAAAGCCCAAGACGAATTTGGTGAAGATAGTTTCACTGCGGAAATTGGAGCAGAAGCTATTCACACTTTATTAAAAATGCTTGATTTGGAAAAAATTAAGAACGAACTCCGTACTGAAATTGCTCAAACTAACTCTGAAGCCAAAAGAAAAAAATTAGTTAAAAGATTAAAATTAGTTGAAGATTTCTTAGACTCCAATAACAAACCTGAATGGATGGTTATGACAGTTGTGCCTGTAATGCCTCCTGAAATTAGACCATTAGTTATGTTGGATGGTGGTAGATTTGCTACTTCCGACTTAAATGAATTATATCGAAGAGTTATAAATCGAAATAACAGGTTAAAAAGATTATTAGACCTAAAAGCCCCTGACATTATCATTCGCAATGAAAAAAGGATGTTGCAAGAAGCAGTAGATGCGTTATTTGACAACGGTCGTCGTTCTAAAATTGTAAAGAATGCTAACAAAAGGCCATTTAAATCTTTAAGTGACATGCTTAAAGGAAAACAAGGTCGATTTAGACAAAACTTATTAGGTAAGCGTGTAGATTACTCTGGACGTTCTGTGATTGTTGTTGGCCCAGAGTTAAAATTACATCAATGCGGATTGCCTAAGAAAATGGCATTGGAATTATTTAAACCATTTATTTATTCTAAATTAGAATTATATGGCATAGCCACCACTATTAAATCAGCCAAAAAAATGGTTGAAATGGAAAGACCAGAAGTTTGGGATATCCTAGAAGAAGTAATTAGGGAACATCCGGTCTTACTAAATCGAGCACCAACTCTACATAGATTAGGTATTCAGGCTTTCGAACCAGTATTAATTGAAGGAAAAGCTATTCAGTTGCATCCATTAGTTTGTTCTGCTTTCAACGCTGACTTTGATGGTGACCAAATGGCCGTGCACGTTCCTTTATCAATAGAAGCTCAGTTAGAGTCACGCGTATTGGTAATGTCTACAAATAATATTCTTAGCCCATCTAATGGTAAACCAATTATTGTACCATCTCAGGATATTATTTTGGGACTTTATTATTTATCTATTTCTATTCCAGGTGAAATAGGTGAAGGTATGACATTTATCGATATTTCAGAAGTAAAACATGCTTTAGAAGAAAAAGCTATTACTCTCCATACTATAATTAAATGCCGCACGTCTCAAACCAATGCTGAAGGAAATAAAGTTATAACCTTAACCGAAACCACAGCTGGTAGATTATTAATTGGTGAATTATTGCCTAAAGTGGAAAGCATAAATTTTGATCTAGTTAATAAATTAATGACCAAGAAGGAAGTTTCAAATCTTATTGATGTTGTATTCCGTCATTGTGGACAAAAAACTACTGTAATTTTTGCTGACCGTTTAATGGAACTAGGTTTTAGCTATGCCTGTAAATCTGGTATCTCTTTTGGTAAAGATGATATGGTTGTCCCTCATACCAAAGGCAAGCATATTGATACTACCTTAAAAGAAGTAAAATTATTTGAAAATCAATATGCAGATGGTTTAATTACTCTTGGTGAAAAATATAATAAAGTAGTTGATGCCTGGTCACATTGTACTGATCGTGTAGCAGAAGACATGATGAAAGAAGTTTCAGCGGACAAAACTAGTGAAATTACTTCAAATAAACAACGTAAAATCAATTCTATTTATATGATGGCCCATTCAGGTGCTCGAGGTAATGCTACTCAAATTAAACAATTAGGTGGTATGCGAGGATTAATGGCAAGACCATCAGGAGAAATTATCGAAACTCCTATTATATCTAACTTTAAAGAAGGGCTAACAGTTCTTGAGTATTTTAACTCTACACACGGTGCAAGAAAAGGTTTAGCTGATACTGCGCTAAAAACTGCGAACTCTGGGTATTTAACTCGTCGTTTAGTCGATGTCGCTCAAGATTGTATAGTAATAGAAGAAGATTGCGGTACTACTAACGGTATTATTGTTAAACCAGTAATCGAAGGTGGTGAAGTTATTATTCCTTTATCTGAATCAATTTTAGGTAGAACTTCTTCAATTGATGTATCTCATCCAACTACAAATCAAGTCATAGTTCACGCTGGCGAAGTAATCGACGAAGATGGTGTAGATGCTATTGATGCTGCAGGTATTGAGTCTATCATGATAAGATCCATACTAACTTGCAACACTCAAAATGGTATATGTGCAAAATGTTATGGTCGAGATTTAGCTACAGGTTCCCTCGTAAGTGTTGGTGAAGCAGTTGGAGTAATTGCTGCTCAATCAATTGGTGAGCCAGGAACACAGTTGACTATGAGAACCTTCCATATTGGTGGTGCTGCTACAAGAGGCGTTGAAGCATCAAGTATAGAAGCAAGTAGTGATGCTATTCTTAAGTTTATAAATAAGAATTTTGTTGTAGATACTAATGGCAAAAAAGTGGTAATGAGCCGTAACTGTGAAGTAATATTCTGCGATGATAAAGGCTTAGAAAAATCACGTTATAAAATACCATATGGAGCTAAAGTATATTTCGATGATAAACAAAAAGTCCATAAAGGTAATATTATTGCTGATTGGGATCCATACACTATTCCAATTATCACTGAAAAATCAGGTAAAATTGTTTACAAAGACCTGGTAGAAAATATTTCTGTACGAGAATTACTAGATGAAGCTACAGGTATTTCTAATAAAGTAATAGTTGATTGGAAACAACAAACACGTGGTGCTGATTTACGACCAAGACTCGTCTTAGAAGATGAAAATGGCGATATGATCGTTCTTTCAAATGGTTTAGAAGCGCGTTATTTCTTACCAATCAATGCTATATTAAACATTGAAGATGGTGCTCAAGTTCATTCTGGAGATGTAATCGCCAGGATCCCTCGTGAATCAACTAAAACTCGCGATATTACTGGTGGTTTACCACGAGTTGCTGAATTATTCGAAGCACGTCGACCAAAAGATCATGCTATCATCAGTGAAACTGAAGGTATGGTTGAATTTGGTAAAGACTATAAATCTAAACGCCGTATTTTAATTAAACCTACTGATTCTTCATTAGAACCGATGGAATACTTAATACCTAAAGGTAAACATATCTCCGTTAATGAAGGTGATTTTGTTAAAAAAGGCGATTTGTTAATGGACGGTAACCCAGTATTACAAGATATCTTAAAAATTATGGGTATAGAAGCCCTAGCTCGTTACATGGTATCAGAAGTGCAACAAGTTTATAGGTTACAGGGTGTAAAAATTGACGATAAACATATCGAAGTAATTTTACGCCAGATGTTGCAAAAGATAGAAGTGCAAGATTCAGGTGAAACTACTTTATTAGAAGGTGAACAACTTGATAAACAAGAGTTTGATGAAATTAATCAAAAAGCAATTGCTAAAGGTTATAAGCCTGCTACCGCAATCCCAATATTGCAAGGTATCACCAAAGCATCATTACAAACTAGATCATTTATTTCTGCTGCTTCTTTCCAAGAAACAACTAGAGTATTAACCGAAGCTGCTGTTGCTGGTAAAGTAGATAAATTACAAGGCTTAAAAGAAAACGTCATTGTAGGTAAGTTAATACCGGCTGGTACTGGTTTTTACACTAGAATTCTAAAAAAGAAAGCTCTTGAGCAAGATTTAATAGTAAAAGACCAGGATAGTAGTAGTACTGCTGCTGCCGCAGAATAATAGTAATTTGTTGCAGCAATACTTAAAAATATGCTAATATAGTATATAAAGTAATAAAAGGATACTATGAAGGTAACGACATTATTAAATATATTAGGGTTAATGCTTATGATTTCTGGCTGTTTAACAGATCCAGAAGTCAAAGCAAAACGCCAAGAAGAAAGAAATCAAGAACTGTTCTTAGATCATAATCAATGTGTAAGTTATGGTTTCCCTCCTGGCACTGTAGAATATTCTAATTGCCGGATGAAACTTGACCAACAACGCATTGAAATGGAACATCAGAAACAATTGCAAGAACAAAATATTCAAGGCAATACACAAGCTGTAAAGCAAACACAAAACCCAGACAAAATTTGTAATGCTCACAGCTGTTATTAATTTAATTTCAATTAGAAATAGATGTCTGATCCAAAGTTTAGTGTTACTAACTGCAGAAAAACACTATTCTCTACTCTGCTAAATATATCGAAAAACAGCTATAATAAAATTATTGTTAGTGACAGTACAGATAGGAAATTAACTTATAATAAACTGATTACTGCCAGTATATTTTTCAGTAAAAAAATCAAACAAATTGCAAATAAAAATCAGCCTATAGGAATTTTATTACCTAATATGGCTATTACTGTAATTATCTTTTTTGCTATCCAATTTCTAAAACAATTACCAGCCATGCTCAATTTTACTATTGGCTTAGAAGGTCTCATAAAATGCTGCAAACTAGCTCAAATTAAAGTTATTATAACCAGTAAAAAATTTATTCATTCAGCTCAATTAGAAACTTTAATTAGTCAACTTGAACAGCATCAAATCCAAATATATTACTTAGAAGATATATATAATTCTATAAGTCTAATAAGTAAAATTAAAGCCTGGTTACAAGCTAAAATAATAAGGTACTTTTATTATGATTCACAATCTCCCAATAAAGCAGCCGTTATATTATTTACTTCTGGCTCTGAGGCTGCTCCTAAAGCAGTTGCCCTTAGCCATCTCAATATAATTTCAAATATTAACCAACTTGCATCAACAATTGATTTAAAGCCCAGTGATAAATTATTTAATGTCTTACCTATTTTCCATTCATTTGGACTCACTGCTGGCACATTACTTCCGTTACTATGTAGAATTGAAGCCTTTCTTTATCCTTCACCACTACATTATAAAATCATTCCTGAATTGATATTTAAAGTTCAACCTACTATCTTTTTTGGTACAGACACCTTCTTATCTAACTATGCTAAATATACTGAACCAAAATATTTTCAAACTGTTAGATATATTTTTGCCGGAGCAGAAAAACTTAAAAATGAAACTTATCAATTATGGTTAGAAAAATTTAATATAAAAATCTTTGAAGGATATGGAGTAACTGAAACCGCACCCGTAATCGCAGTTAATACCCCTTCTCATCACAAAATAGGCACTGTAGGTAAAATTTTACCTGGAATGCAATATAAAATAAAGAAAGTTCCTAATATTAAACAAGGAGGAATTTTATTGGTAAAAGGACCGAATGTAATGCTGGGTTATTTAAGTAATAATAAAATTATTCCACTTAAAAACAATTACCACAATACCGGCGATATCGTCAAGATAGACCACGAAAAATTTATTACTATTATTGGCCGTATTAAAAGATTTGCTAAAATTGGCGGCGAGATGGTCTCTCTAACTACTGTAGAAACATATATAACAAAATTATGGCCGCATCATTTACATGCAATAATAAATATTGCTCACCCTAAAAAAGGAGAAGAGTTAATATTATTAACTAATTATGAGCACGCTAAGACTTCAGAGGTCGCCAAATATTTTCATGACAATAGCATTGCTAAAATCTATATGCCAAAAAAAATCTTAATCACCAAAGAAATGCCTATATTTGCTACTGGTAAAATTGACTATATCTCAGCTGAAAAATTAGTTTTAGCTTTACTATAAAACTTTACTTAAAAATTCTTTTGCCCTAGTAGACTTAGGTTTAGTAAAAAATTTATGAGGAGAAGTATCCTCTAGTATCTTGCCATGATCCATAAACAATATACGATCAGCAACTTTTTCTGCAAACTTCATTTCATGTGTTACTATAATCATAGTAATTCCTGTATGAGCCAATGACTCCAATACTTGTAAAACTTCCTTTACCATCTCAGGATCCAAGGAAGATGTAGGTTCATCAAATAATATTATTTCTGGCTGCATGGCTAAAGTTCTAGCAATTGCTACCCTCTGTTTTTGGCCACCTGATAGTTTATTTGGTAAAGTATTTTCAAAATTATTAAGACCTACTTGTTTTAATAAATTACGAGCCCTATTTTTGGCTTCTTTAATATTTAAACCTAGTACCTTCCGAGGAGCATATATAATATTTTGTAATACTGTCATATGCGGGAATAAATTGAAATGCTGGAATACCATTCCAACTTTTTGCCTAATTTTTTGGATATTATTAATTGTAACTAGTTCTTTATCTATTTCTATTGTTCCATTATCTGGATACTCAAGAAAATTAATACATCTCAAGAAAGTAGATTTACCACTACCTGAAGGACCAATAACTGCTATAACTTCTCCTTGAGATACAGATAAATTAATATCAGATAATATCAGCTGGTTATTAAAACTTTTATGAAGGTTAGTTATCTTAATCATGAAATTTTAAGCCTATGCTCTAAATATTTAGCCAAGCTACTAAAAATTACTACCATTATATAATAGCATAAAGCAGCTGTAATTAATGGACCAAAATAAATATAATGTTCAGATGAAATGATTTGGGCTCGACGCATTATATCAGCTCCACCAATTACAGAAATAATAGCTGTTTCCTTAAGCAAATTGACTACTTCATTAGCTAAAGCCGGTAAAATATTACGCAATGCTTGTGGCAACACTATATCTTTCATCATTAAAGGATATGACAAACCTAAAGCTTTAGCTGCTTCAAACTGCCCTTTATCAACTGCTTCGATTCCGGCCCGGATAATTTCAGTAATGTAGGCTGCTGAGTTTAAAGAAAATGCAATAATGCCCGCCTCAAACACTGAAATATTATAATCAGTTACTACTGGTGTTACAAAATATACAATACTCAATTGTACTAAAAGTGGAGTACCTCTAAATATTGATACATATACTATACCAAACCATTTTAATATTTTGATATGGCTTATTTTGCATAGTGAGACTACTACACTAATTACTAACCCTAATATAATCGAAATTATGGTGTACTGTAAAGTAACCCATGCACCTTCAATAATATAAATAATTGAGTTATAATCCACAGTTTAGTATTCTCCTTCTCCCACCAACCATTTCTCTTGCAATTTATTCAATTCACCAGAACTTTTTAACTTAACCAAAACTGCATCCACCTGTTCTCTCAGTGGTGAACCTTTAGCAAAAGCAATAGAATACCCCATATCTTCAGCATGGAATAATGCGTAATCTAACTCTGGATATCTTTGGATAAATACTTTAGCTTGAGCTTCTTCCACTAGCACTCCATCTAACCTAGATAATTTTAGCTCCTGCACCATAGTAGGTGTTCTTTTCAAAGCAACAATATCTAAATTTTTTACTTTACCAACCTGATTTTTTAGAAAATTTTCCATACTAGAACCAAGCTGTACACCAATTATACTATCATTTAAATCTTGAATATTTCTAATTGGCTCACTTCTTTTATAAAGCATAGCATAATTTGGAGCATAATATTGTATGGAAAAATCTACATTTTGACTTCTTTCTTCAGTCACTGTCATACCGGCTATAATACAATCAATCCTACCGGTTTGTAACGCAGGTATTAAACTATCAAAATCCATATCTTGAATAGAGATTTTTTTACCTAATTCTTTAGCAATTGCATTAGCCAAATCTACATCAAATCCAGTAAGAGTTTTATTTTGAATAAATTCAAATGGCGGGTAATCAGCAGTTAGCCCAACACGTAGTACACCACTAGCATTTACTTCCTTTTTGCCTTCCTCATTATTACCACAACCAGTAATAAAGACTAAACTTATCATCACTAGAATGCTTAGAAGTTTAACTATTTTGTTCATTTAATTTGCTCCTAAAATTTTTTCCACTTATAGCATAGATAATAATTTATCTCTACTGTTAATTATAACTTAGGGCATCCGCAACTAAGAATAGGGAACCTGTAATTATGACTCTAACTTTACCTTCAAAGATATTATTCCTTAAATAAAGAACAGCATCTTCAATATCTTCTTTGGCAATAGCATCTATTCCTAGCGCTAAAGCTTGTTCACAAATTATCTCACCAGAATGACTTAGAGGCTCTGATTTCACTGATACAGGGATTAGTTTAGTAATTATCCCAGTATAAGGTTGTAATAACTTTTTAATATCACGACCTTTAGTAATACCTATAATCATATAAATTGGTAGAGCATTTTGATTCTTCAACCAGTTTGCCACTACATTTGAACCTGCAGGATTATGGGCACCATCGAGCCATATCTCCCAAGTTTTTGGGAGCGTATTATAAATTTTACCTGAATTTACTTTTTGCAATCTTCCAAGCCAAGAAGCATGTTGTAAGCCATAGCTAATCATCTCATCAGTGATTGTAACCCCCTTTAACAATTTTACTGCTGCAATAGATGTTGCTGCATTGATATATTGATGCTCACCAGGTAAGGATAATTTAGGTAAAGCTAAACTATAATCATCAGATTTATAAATAACTTGATTATGATTCCAAAATATACCGAAATCATATTCGAAACGCGTTAGAGGTGACTTAATTTGTTCAGCATACCTTTCAATAACATTATCAGCTTCTTCCTCCTGTAAACTCACAACACAAGGTACATTCGGTTTCATAATACAAGCTTTTTCGTAAGCAATTTTGCTAATAGTATCACCAAGCATATCAACATGATCCAAAGAAATTGGCGTAATAATTGTAAGTATAGGGTTTTTAATAATATTGGTGGCATCTAACCTTCCACCTAAACCAACTTCAAGCAATACTATATCTGCTTTAACGCGGGAAAAAGCTAAAAATGCTGCAGCAGTTGTACCTTCAAAAAAAGACACTTCTAAATTATGCTTATCTGCTACAATTCTGCATTCTTCAAGCAATTGATGCAAATAATTATCCTCAATTTGTTGATCTGCTATTACTATTCTTTCATTAAATTGCACTAAATGTGGAGAAGTATAAACATGCACCTTTAAACCAGCTGCTTGAAGAATTGATCTAATAAAAGCCACCGTCGAACCCTTGCCATTAGTACCAGCAACATGAATCACAGGCGGCATTTTTTCCTGAGGATTACCAAGATATTCTAAAAATTTCTCTATTCTTTCAAGACCAAGCTTTATTAATGATTTCTCTCTTGGTACTGGCCAATGAGGCATCTTAACCATAAATCTACGAATTATATAAAGTTGTATATAAACTTATTACTCTTTGGGTACCTGATACATCATGTACTCTGATATAATCTATATTTTTATTGAATAAATAAGTACTTATTATATGAGTCTCTAAATCCCTTTTTTTAGGATCTTTTTCACCAAATAATGTAAGAAATGATTTACGAGAATGACCTATCAAAATTTTAATTTTTTTGCTTACTAATTCACTAACTCGTGTAATTATTGCTAATGATTGGTGAGAATTTTTGCCAAAACCAATACCAGGGTCAAAAGTCAATTTCTCTAAACTAAAACCTTTAGCTAATAATTCTTTTATTTTCTGATCACGCCAATGGCATAAAAATTTAATCACATCTTGCTCAGGATCAAGGCAATTTAAACTGTTATTTACTGGAATGCCCATACTATGCATAAATACCACTTCTTTACCTGACTCTAAAGCTAGAGCTTGCATATTTTTATCTTCCATACCAGTAACATCATTAATAATATCTATATAAGAGATGAATTCATCAACTGTACGATAATTATAACTATCCAAACTAATTTGTACATTTGTGCCAAGAGTTATATTTCTAAGTTCTGGTAATATAACCTCTAATCTTTTTACTTCCTCTTCAGGAAAAGTTATATTACCATTCGGTCTAGTTGAAACAGCTCCGATATCTATAATATTTACCCCTGCTAAAATCATTTCTCTAGCATGATCAAGTGCCGCATTAATATTATAATAATCGCCTCCGTCAGAAAAAGAATCTGGAGTAATATTTAATATACCAAAAATTTTAGGTATTTTCATAATCTAACCTTTGTGCTAATTCATAAGCTGTCTTATGCTGATTTTCTCCTGCTACCGGATACTGCCAATCTGGCCAAATTTCTGCAAGCAAGCCAATTGCGAAATGCCTTTTTAAAAGAGCTGCATGTGGAATATTTAAATTAGCTTCTGCAATATTAAGATTGCCATATACCAATATATCTATATCTATTTCTCGCGGTGCCCACTTCTCCTTATTAGTTCTACCTATATCCTTTTCTATTTGTTTAATTGCATTTACCAATTCATGTGGTAGCAATTTGGTCTCTCCAACAATTACACAATTTAAAAAATCTATATTCCATTCTGGCGGACTACCCGGTAGAAGCATAGCTTTATTATTGATAATGGATGATATATTAAACAGATTATTCAGTGCTTTTCTTTGCAATAATAATGTAATAGCATCTAACAAATTTTTTTCGCGATTACCTAAATTTGAACCTAACCCTAAAGCTATTTTAGCCATTTATTTACCTAAATCACTATATTCACATTTAGCAGACCCAACTTCAAAATTCATTGGCAATTTGCATTTTTCTACTATAACTCTAACTTCAATTTCTTGCGGTACAGATTGCTTGATTAATTGATGAATTTGATAGCATAAAAATTCCAATAATTTGAATTGCCTATTTTGACAATAATCGTGAATTTTCTCCGCTAATTTATTATAACATTGATAATCTTGAGCATTATCATTAAGCGCGACTTGTGGCAAAATAGATTGGTACAAAAAAAATGATACTTTAATTAATTGTGGATATTTCCTTTCCTCTACTTCAACTCCTAATATAACTTTAAGCTGCAGGTCATGCAGCGAGGTAATCAAATAATTAGTCATAAATTACCACTTCGTTTAGAAAGTTTAAGACTAGTGATTAGTACAACATTTAGCGATAAAGTCAATTAGCTTGTAAAGTTGAACATAGCTTTCCCCTTCACATTTCATAAATGAAATTTGTTAGTCAGGATTTTATTTTTTTATACTTTTTTACTTCTTTAATTTGAATTATTTCATACCTAGTACTTATCAACATAACAAGCATGGCACTGTCATATTAACACATGAATATTAAATTATGTAAGTAGGGCACAAAAAAACAGTAAAAATAAGAAAGGTAACCTCAGGTAATATTAGTGTATATTACCTGAGGTTAGATTATGTATTAGTTAGATAAAGGTACCTCTACTTCAGAAGTTACTCCTAGCAACTCATTTAAAACATATTCAGCTGCATCATTCCAACAAGCAAGATCTGCCTCATCTTGAGTATATCTGGCTCTAAATACACCGACGGCTTTAGAAGTTAACTCATCATATACTCCTGTTTCTTGAACTCCATACCCGTGAGTCCTTAAATTATGTTGTACGTGAGTTACTTGTTCTCCTGTATCACCTGGATTTACTGTACAAGCACGGCTAATATCATCTGGTACTACTACTGCTTTACCGATTCCTGCTTCAGCAAGCTTCGACCATGGAAATAATTTCCCAGGAGCAATATGCCTGTCCAAGGCTACTTCACCGAGACCAACAACTTCCATATTAGTATTATGACGAGTATTAATATCATTTATTAAAGCAATGGTTTTATTTATTTGAGCACCAGCAAATGGACTTAAGGCGTCATTTACAAGCATAATACCTATTCCATATTGATTAACACCAGGAACACCATGCCAGCTACTTTTACCAGCATAAAAAGTAACTTTATCCTCATTATGGTGTTGATCTTGAAAACCATCCTCTCTGATAGTGTAATGAACACTTGTACCACGATCAAACATAGTAGTCACAGCTTGATGGATACTTCCATTAGTAACAGTATAGGTAATAACAATTGTATTAATTACAGCACCTTCAGCCCTTGGCGCAGAAAATTTATTATTGTTAGTAGAGCTTATATAATTAGGCATATCGAATCTCCAAATTAATTATTTATTAATATATTAATATAATTATAATCGAAAAGGATTATAGCTTACTTTAATAGGTTTTCCAATTAAAAAAAATCGCTCTTTTTCTAATTATGTAATTGCTTTCTTGACTTTTTTTGATTAAAGTGTTAACGTAAGTTGTATTTTATATTAAAATTGTTAATTTTGATTAAAAATAAAAACATAACAAGGTCTGTTTTACACTATAAGGATAAAATGAGTAGCGGTCTCCCCAGATTAAGAATATCTGGTTCATCAAGGTTACAGTTAGATAAGTCATCTGGCACAACATTACAAATTCATGATTATCGTGGACATATTTTTACTGGCCAAAACTTACCTGATTCTCTTGCTGGTTTTGTCCTAGACCGCATTGCTTTAGAATCATTATTAAAGCTTAAATCCCAAGGTCATAATATTAGTTTCCGTAAAGCAATTTTTTATCAAACGGATTTTACCGGATTACCTTTAGATAACCTAGATCTTTCACACGCAAAATTTTTTGATTGTAAATTATTTTCCTTTACTAACTGCAACCTAAAATCTGCTGTATTCAATACCGATTGTACAACTGCGCATTTCAAAAATTGCCTTGTAACAAATACTAATTTTACTGGCGCACGCAATCTTACTGGTGACAAACTACGCCAGTGCAAAGATTGGTATGAAGCTAAATATTTTAATCATGAAGAAATAGCTCACCAAATAAAAAATTCTAAATCTAATCAAAAAGTTGAACCAAAAACCTATAGAGTATCCTGGCATAAAAGACTGTTTGGCACTCATTCCCATGCAATAACACCAAATAAACATTTATATGTAAGCCCTAAACAACAAACTGATCCAACGCAATCTTTTGTAGCAAAAGTTACAAATCAAGATGCTCCTCCACGCAGTTTACAATCTATTTTAGCAGAAGCTCTACAAGCTCCTATTGCTGCTAAAGGAGAACGTATGTATACCGAAAGGTTACGTCGAGAGAGAATTCTGATTGGAAAAGAACGATTAGGTAGAATATAGACTAACCTACTACCGGAACACCATTTTCCTTTTTAGCATCGCACTACTAAATGCATCCAAATAAATGCTATTGCTGTTAGCACAAATAATAACACGAAACATCCGGTCCATATTCCTGTTAAATCATAAACGTAACCAAACAACACAGGTAATATAAAACCTCCTAATGCAGCAATAAGGCCTATTCCCCCTCCCACCGCTCCTACATTTTGAGGATAGTACACAGATATATGCTTAATAGATCCAGCCATAGCAATAGACATGGTGGTGGATTTTACATATCATTATTACAATATAGCTTTAAAGCCAGTTTAAAGTATAGAAATATTGTACGAATTATCACTTACCCGTAATCTTCAGTTTATAGCCTTTAACAATAATACAAATAACTGGAATTACAAATAAGGTGAAAATAGTACCAACAGCTAAACCGCCAACTATAACCCAACCAATTTCATTACGGCTTATAGCCCCAGGACCTGTAGCCAAAGCAAGAGGAATTGCACCTACTATCATAGCTAAAGTAGTCATCATAATTGGACGCAAACGAGTTGAAGAAGCTTCTATCACAGCTTTTTCCAAATCCAAACCTTGCTTTAGTTTTTGGTTAGTAAATTCAACGATCAAAATAGCATTTTTAGTTATTAAACCAATTAAAGTAATCAAACCGATTTTACTATAAATATTCAACGAACCACCAATTAAAAATAAAGTTAACAACGCACCAACTATCGCAAAAGGTACAGAGCATAAAATGATTGCAGAATCCAGAAAACTCTCAAACTGAGCTGCTAAAATAAAGTAAATAAATAATATCGCTAAGATAAATATTATGTAAAGTTCACGGCTAGATTTTTGCATGTCCTTAATTTCCCCTGCAAATTCGTAAGCCATATCATTATCTGTTATTGTTTCTTGCGCTATTTTTTCTAATATAAATACAACTGAACCAAGGCCGACTCCCCAATTTAAATTAGCAGTAACAGTAACTGAACGTAATTTATTATAATGATTCAAAGATTTAGGTTGAGTAGTATACTCATAGTCTATCAATGAGAGTAATGGAATCATAGTACCATCTCTGTTCGCTACATATAATTTTTCAAATGCTGAAGCATCAATTTTATCTTGATCTGCCAAGCTAATTTCTACACTATAAGATTCATTATCCATTCTAAATCCGTTATGAATAGTAATAGGTACAAAATTCTCTTGGATTAATCTAGCCACCTTCGCAGCATCAACATTGTAAAATGCTACTTTATCACGATTGAGATCAATCCTAATTGCTGGATCGTTAAGTTTGATGTCCTTATTTATATTTACGAATTGAGGATATTGCCTCATTTTAGCCATAACATTTTGAGCAACTTGGTCTAACATCTTATAATCAACATAACCCTTTAATACCAATAGCACTGGAGAGTCATGTCCAGTATCTATGGAAGGAGGATTAACAGCAAAAGCCATCACACCAGGAATTGAAAAAATACGTTTATTTAGAGCTTCAGCTATTTCCATCTGGCTAACCGAACGCTCGTCCCATGGTTTAAGATCAGCAAAAGTGAATGAGCTAGTAGGCTCCATAATAAAAGACGCATAAGCATTTATATTCTTATTAACTGATAAAATTTTTTCAACTTCATCAACATATTTCTTAGTATATTCAAAATTTGAACCATCAGGGCCAAGAGCTGGAATGAATAAATAACCACGATCTTCTAAAGGCAATAATTCTTGACGAATGAAAAACGTTACCGCGCTACCTAATATTACTAACCCTATTAATATATAAACTAAATATTTTTTTAGATTAATCGCTTTGATGAGCAATGCATGGTATTTTAGGTGCATTTGATCAATCAAATAACTGCAATAATTAAAAAATCGATTAGTAGCTGAAGGATGTTTTTTAAGGATTAAGCTACACATCATTGGCGATAAGGTTAATGAAATGAAGCCTGAAATCACTACACTAAATGCTAGAGTCCAAGCAAATTCATTAAAAAACTTACCTATAAAATCGCTCATGAAACCAACCGGTAAGAAAACTGCTACTAAGGTCATAGTCATGGTGAGTACGGCAAACATAATTTCTTTTGAACCAACAATTGCTGCCTCAATAGAATTCATTCCTTGCTCAATATAACGATAAATATTTTCCATCATTACAATCGCATCATCAACTACTAAGCCAATAGCTAAAATCATCGCAAGTAAAGTAAAGGTATTGATGCTATAACCAAACATCAACATCAAAGCAAAAGTCCCTATCAAAGAGATAGGAATAGTTACTACCGGAATAAATGAAGATCTAAAAGATTGTAAGAAAATTAAGATTACAATTACCACCAAAATAATTGCTTCAAATATAGTAGTATATATTGCCCTGATTGAAGCATTAATAAATTTTGCAGTATCGAATGCTACAGTTATTATTAAGCCATCGGGTAGATTTTTTTTAATTGCATTTAATTCATTTTGTACTAATTGCGAGATAACAATCGGATTAGCTTGTGGCTGTTTTGATATGGCAATAATAATTGAGTTTTTACCTTTATATCTACCTAAAGTTTTATGACCAGTAACTCCTAATTTAACATCAGCAATATCTTTTAAACGCAATAAATAATTATCTGTTTTTTTAATAATAAGATTGGCGAATTCTTCAACATTAGGCATATCTAAATCCATAACTAATGACATATTAAGTTCACCGCCAGAAATAGAACCCACTGGAATATTTTGAGTTTGATTTACAATTATATCTTTAATGTCAGCAATAGTGACATTATGGAGTTTTAATAAATCAGGTTTAGGCTCGATTTGCACTTTATAAAACTGACTTGCAAACATTTCTATTTGCGAAACACCGCTTAATACTTCCAAACGTTTTGCTATATATCTTTTTGCATAATCTGTAATTTGGGCAAGATTCATTTGATCACTATATAAGGCCAAATAGATAACTGCTCTAACACCATTATCCAATTTACTTACTATAGGCGGATCCATATCCTTAGGCAAAGATCTAGCTGCAGCTGATACTTTGGCGCGGACATCATTAATTGCCGTATCTAAATCAGTCTCTAAGGTAAAATCAATGGTAATTGAAGATTTTCCCCATTCATTTTTGGCAGTAATAGTTTCTATTCCTTCAATACCACTTATTTCATACTCTATGATATTAGTAACTTTGGTTTCCATTAATTCAGGACTAGCGCCATCATAAACACATTCAATGCTTACTACTGGCTTTTCTATATCAGGATATTCTTTAGTACTTAACTTGCTATATGAGGTTAAACCAATCAGCAAAATGAATATGCTGAGCACGCTGGCAAATACAGGACGTCTAATACATAATTCAGAAATGTTCATTTTTTCTCTTCAGTAGGCAAAGAAATAGCTTCCATACCTTCATATAATTTCATCTGGCCAGAAATAATAACAAGAGTATTTTCTGTAATACCAGATTTTATTTCAATCATGTCTTGAAAATTACTACCCGTTTTTATCGGCACAGCATGAACTTTACCATCTTGTAGAATATATATAATTGGCTCTTTTTCAGTAAATACTATGGCTTGTTGCGGCACAATTATTGCTTCATGAGTATTGGCCATTACGTCAATTGAAGTAAATGTACCAGGTATAATTTTATTATCAGGATTATCAATTGAAGCTCTTACACTAAAACTTTCATCTTCTAAGTTAATTACCTCACTTATTGCCTTTACATAACCCACAGCATTAGTTTGGTTATCAATTAAATATTCAACTTTATCCCCTAATTTAAGTGAGGAATAAAATTTGCGTGGCAAACGGAATTCAGTTTCTAAAGGGTTAAATTGTTCAATACGAAATATTTTATCACCAATATTTACCATCTCAAATTCTTGCTTCAATTTAAAGCCAACTATACCATCAAACGGAGCAAGAATTTTAGTTTTTCTTAGATCATCCTTTGCTCTAACTAAGTCAGCCTCACTTTTGGCTAATTCAGAAGTAGCTTGATCTAAATTGGCTTGAGAAGCTGCATTAGCTTGATATAATTTTTGCGCTCTATCAGCTTTTAATTTTGCCAAATTTAAATTAGCTATAGCGCTATCAAGATTAGATTTGGCAACTAGATCATCTATTTGTGCTAACAATTCACCTTCTTTTACTTGGCCACCATTATTGAAATATATGTTAGTTAATTGCCCTGAAGATTCGGCTAGCAAATAGACTGATTTAGGAGAGTTAATTATACTAGCTGAATGAATTTTATCATAAATAATATTTTTTTTAGCTACTACTGTTTCTACAGGAGAGGGGCCTTGCCCGGGGAAAGCCATAGATATTTTGCCTTGCGTTAAAGCAAATAAAATTATCAATAATATTAAATATGTTTTTTTAAACATGATGTAACATCCTAGAAGCAATTGGCATTTATTATATCATAATATAATTTAAATGCTAATACTCTTAATAATTAAGATGAAGCCTTAGCTAAAGACTTAGTATATTCTTTATAAAGCAACTTAACATCAACCATCCAAATAAAACAAACCACGATAAATATCACCATTAAATAAGGCGATATACTGACAAAGGTTGCGGTTGGAAAAATCATAAATAATCCAGATTGAATCAATGCTGCACCTGATTTAGCAACACGAGCACCAACAATATCTACAGCTGCTTTACCTTTGGTTTTTAATTCATTATCTAACGGTATGTAAGCCATTTCCTTAGTCGAATCATATAATGAATATTTAGTTGCTTTACTTAAAACATTTTGGATCAAACCAAATATTACTGCTAAGAATACCGGGTCAAGTGCTAAAGTATTACACAAATAATTATCAGGAGAATTAAAGAAGACCACAAACACAAAAAAACCAACTCCGGTAATGCCTATAACAAGGGGCGTCATAAGTGCGCCAACAAACCAGCCAAATTTTCTAAGCACGTTCGTACCTATCAACATAAATATCATAGATGCAATACCAGTATATTGCGCTAAAGTACCCATAAAATAAGCATAAGCATTGGTATCAGGATATAACTCTCTTACTTTAGCCTTCCAAGGGCCTTCAACTAAATTAATAGTTATTCCATAGGCCAGTACCATGATCACTATACATCCTAAATACTTGGAAGACAGAATAATTTTGAAGCTTTCAATTAATGAAAGTTTAGGCTTAATCTTTTTTGTAATTTCATTAGCACCGCTATAATAACGTATATCAGTTAATACATATTTCTGCATATAGTAATAAATAACCATAATTAATGCAGCAGAAATACTCATAAATGACAGTAAAGATTGAACTGCAAAATTAGAATTTTGAATAATTTCTCCTTCTGTACCTTCATCAATTTGTATATTAACAAAATATTTGAGCATGCTTCCAGCTATGATCAATCCGATATTCCCAATAAATGGAAACATTGGATAAAATCTTTTTGCTTCACTAGTTTTAGTAATATGGTTAGCAAACTGCCAAAACAACATTGAAAGCATAGCTGATCCCCATAACTCTGCTAATACATAAAATAAAGCAAAAGACCATTTACTATAAATTAAAAGAAACCATTTAAAATGTAATAATTCAATTTGGAAAAAGCCACAATCTATTTGGCTATTAATTAAATTTAAGATATTAGCCTGATTAGGATGGATAACACCTAAATTTGGATATAAAATAAAAGCAAAAAACAAAAACCAAATCAAAAAAAACGTGGCAAAAGAATAAAAAATCTTTTGCTGAGAAATCATGTTAGTCAGTTTGGCATAAATCAACATCAGAATGATAGCAGCTGGCACCACGCAATAAAGTTTTATAAAGCTTACAGCCTCAGCTCCAATATTAGGAACTACTAAAGCATCCTTTAAAGAACGCAATGAATTGTAATTAAACAGAATACAAATCATCATTATTGCCATAGGCAAGAATTTTTTTAATTCTTGTCTATCAATAGGCCATAGTATTTTTAATAGGTTACTTACCATATCCTACACATAGATTAAAAATAATGAAACTAACTGAAACATTAAACCAAAATCCGAATATACAGGAAAACTATTGCATAGTAAAGCTGGAAAAATATGCAAGCTTTTTAAGATACACCCAAAACAAAACTATTAGATACAGAACTAGATCTAACGTTTAATCTCAGTAGATTTATGGACAGTTGAAGTGGGAGTCGGGGTAGGAGTAAGAGCAGAACCACCAGAAGTAGTAATCCATTCACCTCTTCCTTCTCTTCCAAGCCTATGAGCTGGTGGTGGAATTGGTAATGAAACATCTTTTTTTCCTTCAGTTCCTGATGAACCTTCTTGGGCTAACTTATCGTCTTTGGGCATAAAACCTCCTAAAATAAATGACTATTTTTCTTTCTGTATTAATAATAGCAATTACTAGTTAATAAATAGTTAAAACTATTCCTAATTTTTCTAGATTATTTAATTAAAAAGAAAAATTATTTAGCTAGTATTAATCTGTGCTTCCATAATTCATAAAAATTAATTAAGATAGGCATCACTTTAAACTGAAGTTATGGATGAATTATGCGTAAAATTATTTTAACTGGTAGCATGGCTAACAGTTTGGAATGGTACGACTTTGCCTTATATGCACAATTTGCTGGTTTGCTTGGCCAAAAATTCTTTCCTTCATTTGATCCCAATGCGGCTTTACTTGCAGCTTTTGGTGTATTTGCCGTTGGCTTTTTAATGCGGCCAATTGGCGCTATAATATTTGGCACTATTGGCGATCGGTTTGGTCGTAAAATAGCTCTCAGCCTTTCAATTTTATTAATGTCTATTCCTACTGCTTTAGTTGGTGTTTTACCAACTTATGAAACTATAGGCATAGCTGCACCAATTTTGCTAACCATATTACGCTTACTCCAAGGTTTATCTTTAGGAGGAGCTCTCATGGGCTCAGTTTCTTATATTGTCGAACATACCAGCGCCAAACATCGTGGAATTGCTGGCAGCGCCTCGATGTTCAGCTTGTGTTTAGGATTTATGCTAGGGTCAGTAGTAGCGTGGGCTCTTTCTAGCTATATGGAACCTGATAATTTTGCGAGCTATGGCTGGAGATTACCATTTATATTTGGCATTATTATTATGGGAGTAAGTTATTATATAAAAAATCATACAAGTGAAAGCCCAGAATTTGAACAAACCAAAGCTTCTGGACAATTAACTCATCGTCCTTTTACTGAGTTAATGAAATCATATAAACATGTTATATTGACTTCTATTTCGATTAATTCTTTAGGCTCTGTTGGCTTTTATGCTTTAGTAGTTTTTGTTGCTAGCTATTTACAAACCGAACGTAATTTGACATTAGCTGAAGTTAGTACCATGGGTTCTTGGACAATGGCCTTAATTATGTTCACCGTAGTATTAGCTGGAGCTTTATCCGATTATATTGGCCGAAGAGCTTGGTTCATACTTACCTGCCTAACAACAATAATTCTTATCTGGCCACTCTGCTCTATGCTAGCTACCGGTAGTTACACTGAAATTTTTACTGCTCAATTAATATTTGCTTTCTTAATCGGCTGCTATATTGGCCCAGAACCAGCTTTGCAAGTAGAAATGTATCCTACTTATGTACGTAATACAGGCGTAGCTGTTTCTTATAACTTAGGCTGTGCTATTTTTGGTGGCACCACACCAGTAATATGTAAATTATTATTTGATCATTTTCATACTATTAATGTGGTAGCTTATTATGTAATTGCTGTCGCTAGTTTAAGTTTAATAGCTTTAGCATTTTATAAAAACCGTACGAGAATTGCTAGCTAATAAAGTGATATTACATAATTATTAAGATATTATTTTTTACCGATTATCTAAATAACAAATATAATAATATTATGCCTTTGTTAAATACACAGCTCCCTACTAAGGAAATAGTCGAATTATTTACTAGCTTACGCAGTGGCGTCTTAACCGAAGTAGAAGCGATTTATAAAAAATTTGGGCCAGCTGTATTTCATTATATTGAATCAGCATCCAACTCTCTCCCTTTACAAATAGCATTAGTAGGAGGCCATTTAACTATCGCTCAATTAATTATTGATAGCGATGCAAGAGTTCTATCTCTACCAGATAAAGTATTAGGAACACCTTTAAATATTGCAGTAAAAAATGGATATGAAGCTATTGTATCTCAACTTCTAGTAAAAATACCTTCTGAAAAACTAACTAGAAAAACTCTAGAGTGCGCATTAAAACTAGCTAATGAAAATGCACATCCAGGTGTAGCAGATTTAATTTCTAAAAAATTAGATTCTCTTTATCCAAAAGTTTCAACACCAGATAAATCCCTAGAGGGGCCTGCACGATTTTCTGTTAGCCATGTACAACGCATTGGGCAAAGACCACGAGGACAATATTTTGATAGCTCACACGCAAGCAGTCCTGTAGCCGAGACACCGTCAGCGCTTTTACCAGATGGAGTTGCACAACCTTCTAACCCACTACTAGGTGGAGTTGAAGTATCTAGCTCAGCGTTTACTCAAAGAATTGGCAGGTCTAGCCCGCTTCCGCCTTTTCCTACTAAATAATAATTATTATTTACAGCCTAGCTTACCAACCATTTCGATGGTTTGTTGCTTATTCACTGAAGAACGATTTGGATATTCTTTTTCTAATTTATCTAAAATATTACAAGCTTTGTCTTTTTTGTTGAGCTTAGTTAAAGCATTAGCTAAATCTAATAAGCTATCTGCAGCTTTATGGTTGGTTGGATAATTTTTATATCCTTTTAGGTAATTAATAGCTGCCTTATCATAAAGTTTTTGTTTAGTATAAGCGGTACCTAATAAATAATAAGCTTCACCGGCATAAGTTGAATTTTTATTATTAGTTATATATTTTTCAAGACCATTAATTGCTTGGCTATATTGAGCCTTATTAATTAGTTCTTGATATTGTACCAAAGGTGATGTTTCTTGCGATATATTTGGCTCTAACCCAGATGTAGGTATCGGAGAAGTAATAGGTTGAGTATTATGCTTTTGCTCTAATTGACGAAAACGATAATCTACATCAGCAGATAGATTACGTATACGTTCTAAAATTTGTTGAAAAGTATGATCAGAATATTCAAACTTGCCATTAAGTTCACGCATCTTTTCTTCAACAGCAAGTAATCTAGAATGTAAAGATGCATTATTCGCAGCTGAACTAGTTTGAGCTTGAGCATATTTTAAATCTTCAATTTTTTTCTCTAATAACAATATTTGATTTTCAAGCCTATCGATCTTATCGAGTAACGGCTCATTGCTATTAGATACAGCATATGCACTTTCAACCAGTAAAACGCATAAAATAATGCATCTTATAATTTTCATTCTTAAATCTTCTTTAAGTACGTAAATCTATTAATTTACAACTGTTGTAGCTCTACGGTTTTCTCTCCAAGCTTCTTCATCGCTACCCATAACTACTGGACGTTCTTTACCAAAAGAAATAGTTTTAATACGAGAAGCATCGATACCTGCAGCTATCAAGAATTGTCTTACTGAATTTGCTCTTCTTTCACCAAGAGCTATATTATATTCACGAGTACCTCTTTCATCGCAACGACCTTCGATGATTACATTAACATAAGGGTATTTTTTTAACCAATCTACTTGTCTATTCATTATTTCATTACCCTCAGAATCTAGCATTGCGCTATCAAGAGCAAATAATACATGATCGCCTACATTCACTTCTAAATCGGCTTGACTACCAGGAGTAACATTTCCTCTGCCCATACCAGCACAAGCTGCAAGTGAAAGCATAATAAATAAAGCACATACTAATTTTTTTAACATTTTAAACCTCTCAAAGTTAATTTTTAAACATTTCCTAGTGGAGTATAGATTAACAAATTCTAAAAGGCAATTCGCATTTATAGAATCTACATACTAGTTAGTTCTAATGTAATAATGGTGACCAAGAAGCATCAGTAGCCTCTTCTGGAGTCTCAATTTTACGTTCATTATAACCAGTAATATCTATAGCATAAAGTTTGGTATGACTAGCATCTTTACCACGCGGTCTTTCACCTTTTTCAAACATTATCAGCCTGCCATTTGGTGACCAAGTTGGGCCTTCAACTATCCAGCCTCGAGCAATAATTCTTTCTCCAGAACCATCTGGCTTCATTACACCAATATAAAAACCTCTGCCCGGAACAGTTTTAGTAAAGGCTATTAGATCACCTCGTGGCGACCATACAGGACTCGTATAACTACCCGTTCCAAAACTAATTCTTTTAATATTACTACCATCAAAATTCATTACATATAAATGTCTTCCTCCGCCCATATCAGAGTTGAAAACTATCTTTTTGTTATCTGGCGAAGCAGAAGGTGAAGTACAAATTGAGTTACAGAATGTTAATTGTTTTTTCTGCATAGATGGCAAGTCTAAAAGATAAATGTTACTAACCCCATTGGTTGCTACAGAAAGCAATGCATCTCTACCATCATTTGTATATCTAGGAGCAAAAGACATTCCATGGAACGAACCTAAACTGTGAGAACGATGAGTTTCTAAATCCATCACTCGAACTTGTGGTTTTAAAGGGTTTTCATATGACAAATACATGAAGTGCCTTGCATTAGGAGCAAATCTAGGTGTTAAAACTAAATACCTACCATCACTTAAATAATGATGATTAGCCCCATCTTGATCCATAACCGCCAGACGTTTAATCCTTTTATTTGCTGGACCATGTACAGCAACATATACTATTTTTGTATCAAAATATCCTTCTTCACCTGTTAGTCTTTTATAAATTTCATCAGAAATTTTATGAGCTGCGCGGCGCCATGCATCTTTCTTCATAGTAAAAACTGCACCACCTACTTGTTTTTCAGAAAATGGATCCCACATTCTAAACGCTACTTTTAGCATACCACTTTCCATAGTGACAGAACCATTTACTAATACTGCCGCATTAATTTGACGCCATGCAGAAAATTGAGGAACCGCATTTTCACCACTAATATTTTCAATATAAGCTTTTTTATTAATTATCCTAAATAACCCTGAGTTTTCTAGGTCATTGCCAACCACTTCAACAACTTGTTCACTAAATTTTCTAGCTTCGCTGCTTGTTCCTTGAAAGTCAGTAATAGCAAGCGGTACTGGTGCAATATTACCTCGCGTAATATCAATATGAGTTAAAGCCAAGCTATTAGTAGAGATTAAAATTAAACCAATAAATTTTAAAAGCTGTTTGAACATTTTTTAATACCAAATATCGTTAATTGTTAAGCAATAATATTCATTGAGTTAAAGCCTGGCAAGCCTTTTTTATTCTAATCATTGCTTCTTTAATAATATTTTCTGAAGTAGCATAAGAAACTCTGAAGAATCCTTCTAGACCGAAAGCACTGCCTGGCACCACTGCAACTAATCCTTCAGTAAGCAAATATTGACAAAAATCAATGTCATTATTAATAAGTTCACCTTTTGGAGTTTTTCGACCAATAAATTTGCTACAACTCGGAAATAAATAAAATGCTCCACCAGGCTTAGCACACTCAATGCCAGGAATATCTAATAACATAGAGCAACCCAAATCACGTTTCTTTTTGAATGTTTCTTTATTTGGTTCTATAAATTCTTGCGTACCATTTAAAGCCTCTAAAGCTGCAAATTGACTAATAGTACAAGGGTTAGATGTACTTTGTGATTGAATGACTGCCATCGCTTTAACTAATTTTTCATCCCCAGCTCCATAACCTATACGCCAACCAGTCATTGAATAAGCTTTAGATACGCCATTCATAGTAAAAACTCGCTCTTTAAGATCAGGAGCGACTTCAGCTAAAGTATAAAATTTTTGCTCATAGACTATATGCTCGTAAATATCATCTGAAAAAATATTCAACTGAGGATTTTTTCGTACTACCTCAGCCAGTTGCAGCAATTCTTCTTTAGAATATAATTCACCTGTGGGATTACTCGGTGAATTAATAATTAACCATTTGGTTTTATTAGTAATCGCATTTGAAAGTAGTTGTGGAGTTAATTTAAAATTTAAGTCTGCACCACAAGGTATAATAATTGGCACACCCTCTGCCATTACTACTATTTCTGGGTAAGAGACCCAATATGGAGCCGGAATAATTACCTCATCTCCAGGGTTTAATGTTGCCATCATGCAATTATAAATCACTTGCTTACCACCATTAGCCACCGTAACTTGAGAAGGATTGAAAATTAAATTATTATCACGTTTAAACTTAAGGCAAATTGCTTGCTTTAACTCATTGGCGCCATCTACTGCCGTATATTTAGTTTTACCTTCAGCAATTGCTTTAGTAGCTGCTTGTTTTATATTAATAGGAGTATCAAAATCAGGCTCACCCACTGTCAAATTCAATACATCAATTCCTTTTTTTTGTAATTCATTTGCTTTGTTAGATAATAACAAAGTTGGCGAAGGTTTAATTTTTGATAGTCGATTAGCAATCAGAGACATTGACAACTCCCTATTTTCAAGATTCAATTAACTAAAGCTATTAATAATATTAAGTAAGATTACAAAAAATATTGGTTTTTTATGGAAATATCAACGAAAAATACATTTAAAAAATGGCTATCTAGTAAAAGCCTATATACCTATTACCTAGAATTTATAAAATTCACAAAAACCCAATTGCAAAAATTAAAGGACTTGGCAGATACCAATTATCAATTAGGGGTATATCATTTAAGACAACATAATATGGCAGATGCAGAATTACGTTTTCGTATCGTATTATTTATAAACCCTAATCATACTAATGCTTTATATAATTTGGCGAAATGTCTTTTTATTAGAAATAAAAAAGAAAAAGCCTTAGCCATTTTAAATACTGCTTTAAAATTACAGCCAAAGTTTCCCGAAGCAGAGTATTTATTAAATGTAATGACGAATAATGCTACTCTTAAATTGATTCCAATTTCAATTATTGAAGAATATTTTGACAGTAGTGCTGAAAAATATGATGAAGAATTTAATGTTGAAAAAGGTTATAAACTACCTGAAAATTTGCTCAACCTACTTTTTGAATCCTTAAACCCTAAAAAAACTTACTCTGTTTTAGATGTTGGTTGCGGTACAGGACAATGCGGATTGAAATTTGTTAACAAATTACCGACTCCAGAATTATATGGCATAGATATATCCAAAAATATGTTAAATATAGCATCTAAAATAACCCTGCACGATGAGCCAATTTATAAAAAGCTAATTCATCAAGACTATCAAGAATTTTTAACTAAAACCAAAAATAATTATGACATTATTATCGCAGGCTTATCTCTACATTATCAATCAACTCTTAGTACTACTTTAAAGCATATTACCCAAATTTTAAATAAGCATGGTTATGTTGCATTTTCTGTGGAAAAAGTTGATAATGACAATATTGAGTTCAAATTAAATGGAAGCTTTGAAAATTTTTGTTATAATGAAGATTATATAACACAAGAAATTAAAAAATCAGGTTTGAAGTTAGTAAAAATCGATCAATCTGCAATTAAAAATGATAGAATAGCTTTCATATGCATATGCACAAAATAATTCTCACATTAATCGCTATAGTTTTTTTCAATTCTTATAGTTATGCCATACCTCTTACAGGATATGACGGCAAATGTTATGAAATAGTGGATCCATATGAAAAATTTAACCGGGCAATGTTCGAGGTTAACCTTACCCTTGATCATACAATTTTACGGCCTGTGTCTTCATTATATAAAAAATCAGTACCAAGCTGGGGAAGAGATAGAGTCAGCAATTTTTTAAGTAATTTGCAATTGCCACTAACTTTAGTAAATAACATAGCTCAAGGAGATAGCAATTCTGGATTCAAAACTTTCTGGAGATTTTTCATCAATACTACCTTTGGGTTAGGAGGATTATTAGATTTTGCTACTGACCTCGACTTGCCATACAACCCTCAAGTATTTGGAGATACATTTGCTAGATATGGGGCTAATTATGGAGCATATTTAATGCTTCCTATAATTGGACCTGCAACTGTAAGAGATGGAGCAGGAAAGGTATATGATACAGTTATAAACCCTGTAAACTGGATGCTTACTCGTGATCAATTCTATGTGCTTTATGGCGCTAATATGATTGACACTCGTGCTCAATTCCTAGATACTACAAATAATCTTGAAGAATCATCCTTAGATTATTATGCTCAAATTAGAAGTATGTATATACAGTATAAAGCAAAAAAGAATCCAAGATGCCAGGCACAAGCTATAGATTATAATATGTATAATGAGGACGTAAATGATTAATAGGTTATCTAAAACTATAAAAAAATATGCATTAGTTATAATATTTATTGCTAACAGCCATTTAGCTGCAGCAGACCCTTTACAAAATGTACAAACTTATATCAATGATTTAGCTAATCAAGTAATTGATGTAGTTAAAAATAAATCTACTAGTAAACAATTCAAAACCGATAAAATATTTGGTCTACTCCAGGCAAATTTTAATTTAAATTGGATGTCCAAATTTGTAATAGCTCAAAACTATCGCCAACTAAGTGCCGATCAAAAAACAACTTACCAAACTACCTATGGATTATATTTTCTTTATAGTTATTTACCTAACTTAATGAAATACACAGATGAATCTTTTAAAATTATTAAGGTATTGGAATCCTCGCCTGGTAACTATACAGTCCAGACTCAAATACTCAGAACTAATGGTCAACCTCCTATTTCTATTGATTATCAGGTTAAACCAAAACAAAATAACCCAGAACAATATCAAATAGTTGATGTAGTTGTAGAAGGCGTTAGCGCTATCATGTCACAACGTTCTGAATTTTCTTCAATTATTCAACAATCAGGAATGAATGGTTTTCTTTCCCAAATTCAAGCAAAAACCCAAATGCTAAAGAACAAAACTCAAAATTCTAATAACAGTGATTAACGCTTAGTTTGAAAAAAACTTCTAAGTAGTTTTGCTGATTCTTGTTCTAAGATACCGCCATATATTTCTGGCACGTGATGACATGTTTTATTAGTAAAAAATCTTACCCCATTTTCTACAGCTCCACCTTTAGGATCATACGCAGCGAAATATAGCCTTCTTATTCGAGCATGAGAAATCGCCGAAGCACACATTGCACATGGCTCTAAAGTTACGAATATATCGCAAAACTCAAGTCTTGATGTCTGTAATTTTTTACATGCAGTTTTAATAGCAATAATTTCAGCATGCAAAGTAGCATCACATGCATGCTCAACCTGATTGTAACCAGAAGCAATTATTTGATTATTACGACTATCAATAATTATTGCACCGATAGGAACTTCATCTTTGGCTAAAGCAATTTTAGCCAAAGAGATTGCTTCTAACATAAATTGTTGTTGTTTTGAATTCATATCGAATGAAATTCTCTTTCTTCTACAATATCTTCTGGATCTTGATGGATAATAACTTCCGCACGTTTAAATTTCTTTTTGATCATTTCCTCTACAGTTTCAGCAATGTTGTGTGCTTTGTATAAAGAAACATTCCCATCCATCTCTAGATGGAATTGGATAATAGGCTTACTACCAGAATAACGTGTTTTTAGATCATGAAACCCTTTAACATCTGGATGAGACAAAATAATAGACTTTAATTTATTTTTAGCTTCATCACTAAGTTCATGATCCATTAAATTTCGAAATGCACCAGTAAAAAGTTTTCCAGCTTGAAATAACATATAAGCAGAAATGGTAAGTGCAAAAATAGGATCAATAATTTTATTATTCCAAATCTCAGATATCAGTAATGATGCTATCACTGCACTGTTAGTAAAAAAATCTACGAAATAATGTAAACGATCTGCTTTTACAATCATAGAATAAGTATTCTTAATAACATAACTTTGATATAGAACTAAAAGTAAAGTAGTGAAAATAGAAAAAGACATCAACCCCATACCAATAAAACTATTATCTACAGGTTGAGGGAAAATAATTTTTTTCACTGCTACTCCTATAACAAACAAGCCAGAAATTACGAAAAACGAGGATTGAACTAATATTGCTAAATCTTCCGCTTTACCATGTCCAAAACGGTGTTCTTCATCAGGAGGTTGTAAAGCATAACGTGCTGCAATAAAATTAATGAAAGAAGAAATAAAATCTAATAATGAATCTGTTAAACTAGCAAGGATTGAGGATGAATCAGTTGATAACCATGCTACAACTTTTGAAATGATTGTAATGATTGCAACAGCCATAGATGCGATGGTTGCCTTAATGACTAATTTGTCGTTCAGATCATACAAATGCACATGTTTCATTGTTGTCATAAAATTATTCCTATGCTATAATATAGTATTCGTCATAATATCACTATATATCGGAGATAAAGTAATATGAAGAAATTTTTATCAGTTTTAATTACATTACTATTTATTACTAATTGTGCTGGTCAAAATAACGTAAGTAAGCAAGGTGCTGGTACTGTAATTGGCGGCGTAGCTGGTGGATTACTTGGTTCACAATTTGGTAAAGGCAGCGGTCAAATCTTAGGAATTGGTTTAGGTGCTCTTGCTGGCGGTTTAGTTGGCAACCAAGTTGGTGGATATATGGATGAACAAGATAAAATGCGTATGGAAAGAAATGCTAATTCATCCCTAGAAAACGCCCCTTCCGGTCAAACTTCTACTTGGAAAAACCCAGATACAGGAAATTATGGCACATTTACTCCGGTTAAAACTTACCAACAACAAGGCCAATATTGCCGTGAGTTTACTCAACAAATTACTGTCGGTGGTAAAACTCAAGAAGGTTATGGTACAGCCTGCAGGCAACCTGATGGCACTTGGCAAATAGTAAAATAATTATCTACTAAATCTAAGGCAATTACTTTAGATGTCTTAGATTAGGTAGAGAATTAAGCTGCATTTTTATTACTTAATACACCAAAATAATTAAGTTTAAGTAGAGTATTACTTTTTGCCTTACCTTGAAAATCGTAATTAAATTACATTCATATAGATAATCAGCGATAAGACTATATTGATAGTTTTAAAACACTATAGAATTTCAAAATTAAATATTATAGAATAATTTAAGAATTATTCTCTCTTATAGTAAAAATTACAGATATGGTTGCACATTTTGAAAGGATAAATACTGAGCTTATAAACGTGTGTTCAACCACTGACCTAAAAGTATTGAACTTGCACCCTGCTACAAGAAAGAGATTACAAGATCAATTTTGCAAAGAATCTGCAACCCCTACTCCGTCAACTGGAAGCACGACGCCATCACCAACATCTAATTCTCGAAGACTTGAAGAAACTGTTCCTACATCTCCGGAAATTACTCAACCTTCACCATCACATTTGACTACTGCCAGTACTTCTCCATTACCTGAAATAAGCACTATGATAGCTGAGCCTAATAATAATATTAATTTAGCACGTAACTTAGGAAATGAACCTACACCAGTAGCTGAAATCTATTTAATTCCAACTATAGCAAATTCAACTACATTAACTTCTACACAAGCAGCAGAAACAAACTCGCCGCTACCCAGCCCTAATCTACTTAACCTAAATTTAAACAATCCGGAACCGGAATTTGTACCATCTCCTTCTCCTTCGCCTATAATTACAAAAAAGGTTACTACTATCGCTTCTAATAAATTTTCTTCTATAAAAAAAGGAGAAGCGAGAGCTAGTGCGCATAAATTAGAAGCTGATTTAAACAATCCGGAATTTGTACCATTACCTTCAACTTCACCTATAGCTACAAAAACAGTTGATCCAAGCACAACTCCTGCTCCATCAATTAGATCAGAGCCTTTAAAATCTACTAAACCTCTTTCTAAAGCTAGAACAGAGCAGCAAGCAGAATCATCATTATCTCCTATTCCACCTGTAAGTAATAATGAAGGAAATTCATTAGATAAAGCACCCACCTCTTCGCCTGAACCTACTAAAAACCTACAAACTGAATGGAATTATTGGACTATTTTTACTACTGCACTTGCCATGGGGGTTGCAACCACAACAATATTAGCATTTTTATTAAAAAAAACTAAACCAACTACCTCATCACCTTCTATACATTATGGTTTTCCACCTCAGTATAATGCTCATCAACCTGATGCAGGAGAAGCAAATAGACCTCCAAACATAGGTCCTCCAGGATCAGACAGCAGTGTTGCATTTGGTGTTAGAGGTGCACATCCTGATAATGCTATAAAAGAATATGTATTCCATATTCAGCCTGTAATAGCTATCGATAATACAGACGTTGAAACAGAAATAGAAAGGCAAAACCCTTTAGAATCAATTATAGTTAACATACAATTATCTGGACACAGAAGTATCAGTACAGCAGTTTCTAGTGGTTTAGGAAGTAGAGTAATATCATCCCTTTCAGGTGCAGGAGATGGAGATGGAGATGGAAGTGGAGGAGGAGATGATGGTAGTGATGAAAGTAGAATGGTGGCTAAAGGCGCAGAAATGAGAAGAGAACATGAGGTAACAACTAGATCAGGGACAGGAGATGGAGGAGGAGGAGATGGTGGTGGTGGCGGAGATGTAGGTGATGGTAATTTCGTAAGATTAATGGCAGGCAATATTGGGCGGCATAAACATGATGCCTCATTATGTGTTGGTTCAGTACCAATACGTACAGGAACAGAATACAGAAAGCTTGTTACAAGACTTGACGGAGGAGTAATTATAACAGTCGAAGAAGATAATTATCTTGACATTTTAGGTGCCGCTCCACCAATGCCAGAGGATGAAACTGATATCTAATAATTTATATAAAACTTAATTATGAACATTATAATTGTTTTTTTAACCTTCTTAATTTTGCTACCATTTACGTCTCAAGCTGATAATAGATTCTATATTGAACCTAAATTCGGTATAGCTAAATTTAACGCTTCACTCTTTCATTCTAATCCCAATAATAGCTTTATAGGTGAAGTTGAAGGCGGATATTTAATAAATAAACATTTATCTATAGCTGTGAATGCCAGTTTAGCGCCGTCAATCAAATATAGTTCTAATCATGACAGCTATAATCCAACTCTTAATACGTTTTATAGTCACTATACTCACCTTAAAATGCAATCATTGTTGTTTAATTCTTATTATAATTTTCCTAACAGTAAATTCTTTATGGAACCTTATATTGGAATAGGAGCTGGTATTAGCAAGAATACTATTAAAGATACCATGGTTTATCAGGATGATATGATGTCTAATGTAACTAATTATTATTATCTAACTAGGGAAGGAGCTTCCAACACTAATTTAGCTTGGAATTTAATTTTAGGAGGAATAATAAAGTTAAATAATAACTTTAAGTTAGATGTACAATACAAATATACTAACTTAGGAAAAATAAAAACTGGCAATTATATTATTTATCGTGATGGAAATTCAGAAAATGCAGAAGTTACATCTTCCAACTTAACAATGCAATCTATCGTTATTGGTTTAAGGTATGAGTTTTAAAAATCACTTTTCTCTTCGCCTTCATCGACAATAAAGCCAGAAACTTGAGAATTCCACAATTTAGTATAAAGGCCCTTTAGACCAAGCAATTTTTGGTGTGAGCCATCTTCCACTATCTTACCTTTATCAAAGACTAAGATCCGATCCATACTAAGTAATGTAGAAAGCCTATGAGCAATAACTAAGGTAGTTTTACCTGCCATTAATTCTCTTAAACTATCTTGAATACATTCTTCAGTATGGCTATCTAAAGCACTAGTTGCTTCATCTAAAATTAAGATAGGAGCATTTTTAAGAATAGCTCGAGCAATAGCAATCCTTTGCCTCTGACCACCGGAAAGCTTAAGACCTCTTTCACCTACTAATGAATTATATTTTTCTGAAGTTTTCAGAATAAAATCATGCGCATGAGCAAGCTTTGCTGCATTATAAACTTCTTCATCTGTGGCTTCAACTTTACCATAACGAATATTTTCAATTAAACTCCTATGAAACAAAGTTGGATCCTGAGGAATAAAAGTAATATTTTCTCTTAAAGAATCTTGGGTTACTTTGCTTATATCGTGACCATCAATTTTTATACAACCGGAATCTAAATCAAATAATCTAATAATAAGGCTGGCAAAGGTCGTTTTCCCACTACCAGAATAACCAACCAATCCTACTTTGGCACCATGTTTAATTTTAATGGATAAATCTTCAAATAACTTTTCTCCTTTATGATACTTAAAATTAACATGAGAAAATTCTATATCACCCTTATTAACTACTAACTTCTTAGCATTAGGTGAATCAACAACATCAAAAGAAGTTTGAATTAATTTTAAAGAATTATTACATATTCCAACCTCTTCAGTCGCTTTACCAATTTCCTTAATAAGATCCCACGTTTCATTACTAATCGCACAACAAATAAGTAATACTAATGAAAAATCTCCAACAGTTATTTTATGTTCAGCAAATAATTTACATAATAGATAAGTCATTGTGCCAATTAAAATGGTATTCATTAGTCCTTTAACGTAATTGGTTTTGATTTCAAATTTATAAATATTTATATCGCATTGTTTAGTTTGTTCTAAAGACTGTTGTAATAATTTGATCTCAGAACTTCGACGTGCAAAAATTTTTACATTACCAATGTTGTTAACAATATCTACCAATTTACCGAACGCAGAAGAGCTACTTTCAGAATATAAATTAGAATAATGTTCTAGATACTTCATAAAATACATATTGATTAATATGAACGCTATACACCAACTAATAAAAATTATCGCAAATAATGAATTAGCAGACCAAAGTACAATTGTTGAAAAAAGAATCATCATTAGTTTATAAAATATACGATATACTCCTAGTTCAATGATAGTAGAAGCCGCTCTGGACATTTCACTAACTTTGTTAGAAATACTACCAGCAAAATTTTCTTGGAAGAAACTATGTGAATGATTAATTATATAATCAGTCATAGAACTAACGATACTCACCCTAAATTGAGGATGTGTTTTCATTTCACAATATTCAATAAGCCGCCATATTATATTTAACAACTCCCACCATACAATAAATGCTAATATAAGATATATTGTGTTATCTTTAATTAACTTACCGCTTACAATTGTATCTATAAAATATTTAGAGATATAGCCATCAACTGCAACCATACTAGAAGCAAATGTAATCAATACTAACAAGTATATAAAATATTTTTTTACTGGACGTAAAAAATGCCAAATAAATTTGGGTAATGATTTTGGTAGCGTATTCATAATAAATCTTAAATATTAAATTAGCCGTTATTACGGATTTTTTTGGCTAATTGGTCAAATTGCTGGAGCTGTTTAAGTAGATTTTCTAAATCTGAGAGCTTAACCATATTAGGGCCATCGCTTGGTGCATTATCAGGGTCTTGATGAGTCTCGATAAAAACAGCAGCTACACCTACGGCCACTGCAGCTTTTGCTAATGTACTTACAAACCTTCTTTCACCTCCAGTAGAATCACCTTTACCTCCTGGTTGTTGCACAGAATGAGTAGCATCAAATACTACTGGTACCCCCATATCTGCCATAATTTCTAAACCACGCATATCATTCACTAAAGTATTATAACCAAAACTAACCCCGCGCTCTATAATGAGCAAATTACGATTACCGAACTCATCAAATTTATTAATAATATTTTTTACATCCCATGGTGCAAGAAATTGTCCTTTTTTAACACCAACTGCTTTACCAGTTTTTGCTGCTGCTTCTAATAAATCGGTTTGTCTACATAAAAATGCAGGAATTTGTAAAACATCAACATACTCTGCTACAATACTACATTGTTCACTCGTATGCACATCTGTCTGAATAGGGCAACCAAACTTTTGTTTAATATTTTCGAAGACTTTAAGCGATTTTTCTAAACCAAGTCCTCTAGCACCTTTTAAACTGCTACGATTAGCTTTGTCATATGAAGATTTATAGATAAAACCTATATCTAATCGATCAGTTATTTTAACTAAGGCTTCAGCCATATATAAAGCATGATCCATAGATTCAATCTGACATGGACCAGCCATTAATGCAAAAGGTAGATTATTACCAATTTTAACTTGCCCTACTTCTATAATTCTTTGCTCAATTGTCATGTTTTTTACTTAAATGATAATTTTTTGCTGCCTCAATAAATGAACAGAACAATGGATGAGGATCAAATGGTTTAGATTTAAATTCAGGATGAAATTGCACCCCAATAAACCATGGATGTTTCGGCAATTCTATTATTTCCATTAAATTACCATCAGGTGATTTTCCTGAAAAAACCATACCATGTTCTGCTATTACTCCATGATAATTCATATTAAATTCATAACGATGCCTATGACGCTCATAAATTTTATCAACCGAGAAAATTTTTGCGGTTTTACTATTAGGAACGAGATCACATTCATATACTCCTAGACGCATTGTACCGCCTAAGTCACTTTTAGCTGAACGTTTTTCGATGCTATCGGTTTTATACCATTCAGTCATTAAAGCAATTACTGGATTATTGGTTTCAGCAAACTCTGTAGACATAGCATCAGAAAGATGGCAAACATTGCGTGCAAATTCAATAACAGCTATTTGCATCCCTAAACAAATACCAAAAAATGGAATATTATTTTCGCGTGCATATTTTACTGCTACGATTTTACCTTCAATACCGTCATCACCAAAACCTCCTGGCACTAAAATAGCATCAACATCATTAAATTTTTGATCTAATCCTTCTTCTTTTAAACGACGCGCATTAACCCATTTAACATTAAGTTTAGTACGAGTATGAATTGCTGCATGGTTCAATGCTTCTACTAAAGATAGATATGCATCATTACTATTATATTTATAAATAATAGCAATGGTAACTTCGTTGTGAGTTTGATCCATCTTGCTCAAAATTTCTTGCCACTTACTTAAATCAGGCACTTGGGCATTATGAATTCCAAAAACATCTAATATCTGAGTATCAAGGCCAGCATTATGATAGGCTAAAGGAACTTCATATATAGTTTTAACATCTAACCCTTCAATGACATTTTCTGGCCGAACATTACAAAATAAAGCAATTTTTTTTCGATCGCCCTCAGGAATCTCTTTTGAACTACGACACAATAAAATATCAGGTTGAATGCCGATAGCTCTCAATTCTTTTACTGAATGTTGCGTCGGCTTAGTTTTTAACTCTTTAGCAGTAGCAATATACGGCAACAAAGTTAAATGCATAAATTTCACTGTGTTTTGAGGTAACTCATTACTTATCTGCCTAATAGCCTCTAGGAAAGGCAAAGCCTCAATATCACCAACTGTGCCACCAATTTCGCATAATACAAAATCATATTCTTTAGTATTACGAAATATGAATTCTTTAATTAAATCTGTTACATGGGGAATAACTTGAACAGTCGCGCCCAAATAATCACCACGACGTTCTTTTTTCAGTAAAGTAGAATAGATCTGGCCAGTTGTTATGTTATCACATTTAGTAGTGTTAACCCCTGTAAACCTTTCATAATGACCTAAATCTAGATCTGTTTCTGCTCCATCCTCTGTAACATATACTTCACCATGCTGAGTTGGACTCATAGTTCCTGGATCAACATTCAAATATGGATCTAATTTACGTAAACAAACCTTATAACCGCGCGCTTGTAACAACGCACTCAAACTTGCCGAAGCAAGTCCTTTACCTAATGAAGAAACTACGCCGCCAGTAATAAAAATAAATCTTGTCATAATTTATTGAGCCAATGGAATTGGCCTTTCCTCTTTTTCAGAACTTATTGGTTTAGATTGTTGATCCTCTAAATTCAATATTTTAGTTGTACTAATTTCTGATACAATACTTTTATTAGCTTCTCTTAGAGAAAGATTAGCTAATAACAAGCAATTTATCATAAATAATGCCCCTAGTATTACGGTAATTCGTGAAAAAAATGTTGCAGTAGAACGTACTGACATTATGCCGCTAAAACCTGACCCACCACTTAATCCGCCTAAGCTATCTTCACTAGTACGTTGTAGTAAAATAACTCCAACTAAGAGCACCGCTATAATTAAATGTGCTACCATTAAAACTGTTTGCATATTTTTACCTTATACTTGAGTTAGGATATTATAAAATTCTTCAACTATTAAACTGGCTCCCCCAACTAATAATCCATCTACTGCCGCTATGTTTAATATAGGCCTACAATTATTTACCTTAACTGACCCACCATAAACAACTCTAACATTTTTTTCAAATAAAATACCATTTAATTTAACAAAATCTTTCACTAGTTCAATAATATAATTATGTGTTTTTTCTATCTCTTCTATAGTAGGACTTTTTCCACTACCTATAGCCCAAACCGGCTCATAAGCAATTATGGTATTATTTTCATTTATGGATAAAGGCAAAGAATTAAGTACTTGTTCCTTTATAATGGCAAAGGTTAAATTCTTTTCCCAATCCTGTAAACTTTCACCAACGCAAATAATCGTAGTCAAATTTTGCTGATGCGCTATTTCTGCTTTCTGTTTAATTATTGCCGAAGTCTCATTATGATAGCCACGACGCTCAGAATGTCCTAAAATTACATAATCACAACCACTATCAACCAACATACTTGGACTAACATCACCAGTATATGCACCTGAATTAGCAAAACTACAATCCTGAGCACCTAATGCTATGGAACTATCTTTAATAATATTTTTTACAGTTATAAGATAAGGAAAAGAGGGACATACCACTACTTCACAATTCACAGGATTTGCAATTATTTTATTAGATAATTCGGTTACAAGCTCAACACTATCAGCCAATCCTTTATTCATCTTCCAATTTGCAATTATTATGCTCATAACAAATCTTCTAATGTTAAAATAGATTGGTTATTTTTTAACTTTATCCGCTGCAACAGTTTGAATATCCTCAGGCGCCGACTTATTAATATTAGCCATTAATTGGTCTAGAGCTGTTTGTGTACATAAACCAAGCAACACTGGATCTCTAGGTCTAAGGTTAGACATATTCCAATGAGCTTTATTACGGATAGCAGTAATAGTAGAATGAGTTGTTCCAATTAATTTAATGATTTGCGAATCAGAAATATTGAGACAATTTTTTAATAACCACAAAATTGCATCAGGCTTATCTTGTCTACGCGCAATAGGAGTATAGCGTGTAGATTTTTTCTTTTGATTAACTTGATTAACAAATTTTTCACTAAGCATTAATTTAGCATTTGGGTCTTTTTCGCATCTTTGGATTTCTTCACGAGTTAATTGGCCGTTAATAACTGGATCCTGACCTATTATTCCAACTGCTACTTCACCATCAGCAATGCCTTGCACTTCTAATAGATGCATACCGCAAAAAGTAGCAATTTGTTCAAAAGTTAATGTTGTATTATTTATAAGCCACACTGTGGTAGCTTTAGGCATTAAAGGTGTCATATTCTTATAATAATTATTTGGTTAATTTATAAATGTAGCACCACACATTACATTATAACTCATATGGTTGTCAATCTTAACTGCAGATCTAAAAGTTGATAATAGACAAAGCCTCAAAAAAATCTTTGATATAGCATCACTAAAAGCAGCCCATAAAATCCTATGATCTTTATTTTTTTATTACCAATACCTGTAATACCTGTGATAGTTAAAAATATAATGCTTGGATATGAAACCTCTAACACGGGCGCAAGAAAAGCAGCTATACCTCTAAAATCTAATAAAGACACTAAAAATGACATTGTAGTGGTTGTAATCAGCATCAATATAAATTTATTTTTTTGTAGCGAAAATAAAGAACATAAATAACGAGCATAAATATTATTCAATGCTACCGCTGTAGTTAAGCAAGAAAATAACATTATAATACCAATGAGTAATGCAGCTTTTTCACCTATAATATGCATAGCTATTGTTGGTAGGATAAACTCAGGCCCAACATTTGCAGTAATTGCTTTATAATAACTACCTAAAAATACCAATCCAAGATAAATTACCCCTAATATAATAACACCAATCAAGCTCGGCTTTATAGCAGCTTTAATTACTTCCTTAACCGCTGTATTTTTTGGCATGCTATCTTGAATTTGTTTAAAAATAAAAGAAGAAAAGAAAAAGGCCGCAAATAAATCCATGGTTTGATAACCTACCAAAAACCCATTGGTAAAAACTTCAGTTACATTCTTATTATTATCCACAATGATAGGAGCATTAATCACCCCTAAAATTATTAAAGTAAGAAGAGAGACCAATTTTATTGGTGCCATCCATTTGCCAATTATATTAATTACCAAATGATCTTTTAGACAGATTACAAAACAAATTATACAAAAAATTAAACTAAAAATTACGAGTGAAAGTTGAGGAAAAATATAACCAATACCACCATATGCAACTGTTATACATCGAGGCACTACACCAAACGCTCCTAACAAAGATAAGGTAAAAAATGGTAATATTACACGTGCTAATTTACCTCCTTCCGCAAAGAACAAATCATAACTACCATGATATAGTTTAATAACGTATAATCCAAAAAAGGGTAAAATAATACCTGTTAGAAATAAACCAAGAAAACCTGCAATCCAATAATTACCTGATGCTTGACCTATTTGAAAAGGAAACACTAAATTACCAGAACCAAAAAACATTGCAAATATTGCAAATCCATAAATAAAATTATGCTTATAATTACGCATCCTCTTTCTCCGAACTGAGGTTATTAAAAATAAAATTAAATGTAGCTTGATTAGATATGTATGGCCCTGGCGGCCACGACTAGGACTTTAAATTGTCCTTTCGCAGGTAATAAAGATAATAATGATTCTTCAGCTTTCATTACAATAATTTTAGTTAAATATAAGATTGTATACTAATATAAGGTTAGGCTATATGCAATAATAAATATTATTTAAAGAATTGTAATGTGATAATAGCTGCTGTATTCTTTGCTTACTTAATTACCAAATTGGAAAGATTATGAAAATAGTTGTAGTAAGTGATGAACTTTATCCAGTTAATAATTTTGTAGTAGATTGGCTTAAAAATCACGGTCATGAAGTCATAGTTTTTGGTGCATTGAAATCAGGAAGAGATGAATCATGGGTTAAATCGGCTGCTGAAGCTGCACAATTTATCTCCCAAAACAATGCTGATGAAGGAATATTTTTTTGTTGGACTGGAACTGGCATTTCTATGGCGGCTAATAGATTTCATGCTATTAGAGCTGCACTTTGCACAGACGCAGAAACTGCGCGCGCCGCAAGAATTTGGAATCATGCTAACGTACTTGCACTTTCTAATCGTCTTTTAACTCAGGATATTGCTAAAGAAATTTTACAAGCCTGGTTTGAGGATTATGATAGAACGAAAGGTGAAAAATATATAAAAGAATTAGAGATAATATAATTTTTTAATTTTCTTTGGCTCACGTTAACACTTATTTAACTAAGTTAATAGATAATCTCCTCAAGTTAAAATAATTTTGAGGAAAAAACTATGGCAAACAACGCCAAAATTGAAGCACTAATAATCAAAATACATAATGCCATCGCTAATGGAGATGATGTTCTATTTTCAACTTCACTTACTGAAGCAATAAAAAATAAGGCAGATATAAATCTAATAAATGCACAAGGCCATACCGCTCTTTATTCTGCTGCTAGTGCAGGTCGTACTCAGATGGTAAGTCATTTATTAGCCTTAGATCCAGAAGTAAATTATCTCTCACCATTAGCTGAATCTGCTTTACATGCTGCTGCTAGATCAGGAAATGTTGATATACTAACTGATTTGATCAATAGCGGTGCCAATATTGATTTAGTAAATAGCGATGGACAAACTCCATTACAAGTAGCACATAAGCATAAACAAGATGCATGCGTAGAAGCATTAAGACAAAACGGTGCATATTTTCAAGAGAAAAGATCAAATTCTTGCAAAGAAGAAACTTTCCATGAAAAATCTATTAAAATGTATAATGATTTGGAAGACGCAACTAATCAGGTTATTGCTCAACCACTTTCACAAGGTGAATTTGTCCAAAGTATAATTTCAAAAATAGAAAAATATTTAAATAAAAAAATTGGTAACGTTGCTCATAAACAATTACAAAATAAGCTTGAGCAAATTTATGGACAATTATTAACTGTACGCAAAGAAAAGGATAATAATCTTCAACGCTATCAAATGTTGAATATAGTTCGCAAGATTATAGGCAGCATAATGGATTATGTAAAAACCGAGACAACTTTAAATCGTAATCCAGAAACCTATTTAATAATGAGCAAAATAGAATCACAAGTAGAAGAAGAAATAGTACGTGCCAAAGCTAATCAAACTGTAAAAATTACTCCTATTAAAGCAATACCTTCCCAAACACAATCACCCTTATTAAGTAAACCAGTAACCAATATTACCATTTCTTCAAAACCAGTAGATTGGTACAAAGAGAAAAAACACGGAAGTTTTGAAGAATTTAAAACTCAAGCACAATTAGGTAATAACCCATCTTTACCATATTTCAAATATTTAGATGTGAGTAGAGAAAAAATATTATGTCACCTTACTAACCGAGAAATATGTTTATTAGAAAGCGTGACGATTGCACCAAAATTTCTTAGCTCTCAAGAAGAAGCAAGACAATTATTTGCTACTGCTGAAAAAAGATTATTAAAAGAAGGAACTCATTCTAAAATCGAAAAATTATTAGAAAAAACCAATTTAACTCCTGCTGATTTAATAGTTCTTGATCACATATTGCGTCCTGGAAAAAGTGAAGAAATGCATATTATCAATTTTATGCCGCGTACTAATTATTATGAAAATTCATGGTCGGACATAACAGAGCAAGCATTTATTACTGGCGCTACTATTCATAGTTTTAATTATCCGGGAATTAATGGTAGTGAAGGTGCAATTAAACATAAAAATGATTTCGTTTGTGCAGGAATCGCTATAGTTAATAAACTACTAGACGAGGGAATACACCCTGATAAAATTATGCTTCATGGTTATTGCTCAGGAGTAGACATAGTTGCTGAAGTAGTTAAACAATTTAGAGTGATTGGTAACGTTGAACTCACTTGCTTTAATTACAATATAACAAAACCTACAAATGATATTGGTCCTAGAATTTTATCTACATATACCGCTAGTGATAGTTTAAATACCAATGGTAAGACTGAAAAATCCCACTCTCCTGAGACATTTGCAAATTATAGAATATTCCTTGAAGCTGAATCACGAGATTTACGTCTAAACTCTAATGCATCAAAAAATAAATTAAATCCTCAAGCTTGGCGCCTAAGGGAAGTAGAAACTATTTCTGGCTTGAGTTATTTTCAACTCCTAAATTATTTTATTATTGCCTCTCAACAATTTTTAGGAAATCATGCAGAATTTCAAAATCCTCCTTTTCCTAAAACAAGAGTAGAATATGTTAAAGAAGATAATAAGCTGTCTTTTTTAAGAGAAAATGAAACAATAGAAGTTATGACAAGATAAAAGTTGATTTATAAATTATTTTGCTTATAACGTTGAGAAGGAGGGAGTAATGAGTAAAAAAACAGCCACGCTCAAAATTAACGATAAATCTGTAGAATTACCTATAATACAAGGAACAGAAGGTCCTGATGTTATAGATATAACTAAATTATACAGTGAGGCAGGAATTTTTACATATGATCCTGGATTCATGTCCACAGCTTCTTGCGCTTCAAGCATAACTTATATTGATGGCAATGCCGGTATTTTAAAGTATAGAGGGTATGCTATTGAAGATTTAGCTGAAAAAAGCGATTTTATGGAAGTATCTTATTTATTACTTAATGGCTCTTTACCTAATAAAAGCCAAAAGAATGAATTTATTAAAAATATTACTTACCATTCCATGGTACATGAGCAGTTAAATTTCTTACTTCGTGGATTTCAAAGAAATGCTCACCCTATGGCTGTAATGGTGGGTGCTGTTGCATCATTATCTGCTTTTTATCACGATTCATTAGATATAAGCGATCCTGTTCAACGAGAAATTTCAGCGTATAGGTTGATTGCCAAAATGCCAACTCTAGCAGCCATGGCTTACAAACACAGCATTGGTCAGCCTTTCATGTATCCTAAAAACAATCTAAGCTATACAGCTAACTTTTTACGCATGATGTTTGGTACTCCTTGTGAAGAATATGTCGCTAACCCAATAATTGTTAATGCATTAGATAAAATTTTCCTCTTGCATGCTGATCATGAGCAAAATGCATCAACTTCTACTGTAAGATTAGCAAGTTCTTCTGGTGCTAATCCTTTTGCTTGTATCGGAGCTGGGATTGCTTCTCTATGGGGCCCTGCTCATGGTGGTGCAAACGAGGCTGTAATTAAAATGTTAGAAAAAATTAATACACCAAAAAATATTCCTTTATATATAGAAAAAGCCAAAGATAAAAATGATCCATTTATGTTGATGGGCTTTGGTCATAGGGTATATAAGAACTATGATCCTCGCGCATCTGTGTTACGCAAATGCTGTTATGAAGTATTAAAAGAACTTGGCATAAGTGATCCACTATTAGATATCGCAATTGAACTAGAACGTATTGCTTTAAATGATGAGTACTTTATCGAACGTAAATTATATCCTAACGTGGATTTCTACTCTGGTATAATTTATAAGGCTCTTAAAATTCCTGTAAACATGTTTACTGTAATGTTCGCATTAGCAAGAACTGTTGGCTGGGTTTCACAATGGAAGGAAATGCTAGACGATCCAGCATTTAAAATTGGTAGACCTCGGCAATTATACGTTGGAGAAACAAAAAGAGATTATATACCTATCGATCAGAGATAATATTATTGATTTAAAGAATCAATAGCTGGAATTGACATTTCTTCCTGATGTGCCGCCTTAACCCATTTTTCTACTAAAGGATGTTGAACTATATTTTCAATATAGCTTTTTACTGTCTCATTAGTTTGAATATTGTAGCTCTTAAATCTAAGCATCATTTGGGCATAGAAAATATCAGCCATAGACCAAGTGTTAAATAAATAATCACCTTGTACCCCGTATTTAATTTTAGTCTCAGAAATAATTTCACTTAAACGCACAATATTCCATCTTGCATCTTCTGGAATTTCTACTTCAGTGGCTATACGCTTAATATTAAGAGGTAAAAAGCGTTTCAAGGCCTGAAATCCACTATGTAACTCATAAATAATTGACCTAGCTAAACTACGCTGAGAGAAATCCTGTGGGTATAATTCAGCTTGAGGATGAAGCTCGTTAATATACTCAGCTATAGCTAAGGAATCCCAGATTATATTATTTTGATGATGCAAACAAGGAACTAAGCCAGAAGGAGAATATTGCTTTATTGCTTTACGCGAACCTTTGATACCAAGTGGTAATAATATTTCCTGAAAATTTATTTTGGCAGTTTTAAGAGTTAACCAAGCTGCTAAAGACCAAGATGAATAATTACGATTACCAATGTATAATATGTATTTATCTTCACCCATAACATTCCGCCTCTGCAAATAAACGAGCAATAGAATTTAATTGTCCGTAATTATCAGCTTGTTGCATATTCAAATTATATTTAGCAAAACGTATCAAATCTTGCTCTATATTAGGGTTTTTATGAGATGGAAGGTAGAAAAAATTCAATATATCATAAATATTATACAAGTGCATTATTGCTATCAGACTATTAATATTAACCACTTTATTATCGATATATTTATCCAAACCATAATAATAAATATCTTGATAATAAATAGCAGATATATCTTTCATGATTTTATCTTGAATGAGCGGTGTCAAAAGTAAGTTATTTTTAGTTTTAATGCCATATTTGCCTACCCATTTTCCTTGCCAGTCATTCCGGCATATTTTTTCATTTGTCAAATAATAACCTGTCAATTCCAGGTCCATTTCTCTAAGATTATATTGCCCCAGATATTGATATTTATTTAGATTATTAGCCAGTAATTGTTGATGACGATCACTTAATTGAGAATAAAAATCTTTTTCATCTTTAGTAGTAAATTGTTCAGTAATTTCAAAATATTCATCTCCTTTAGGTAAGGAAAAGGAGAAGTATAAAAGAGAGCTTAGAATGATCGCACCCAAAATGAATTTAATAACCAACCATGCAGACTGTGAAAGTTTATTCTTCATGAATTTGTTGATTATTAGTTTTAGTTACTTGAAACTCAATTATATCATATGTTGCGAGATGCGCCTTATTAAACGGATCCTCTTCAATTATTTCATAAATTTTATTTTCATCAACAGCATTAGCTAGAATAACACCTCCAGTTCTTGGCTTTTTCCTTCCTGAAGCAACAAAATAACCAGACTCATAACATTTTTCTAACCAAGCAATATGATCCTTTAAATAAAAATCAATATCAGTAAGTGGCTTGATATAGGTGATGTTGATGATGAACATAAATAATACCTTTTTATAGTATTTTAATTACTTTTATTTAGAAATAAACAACTTTTATACACTTAAAACTAAAAGGCTTAATCTATTACTTTATGAGAGCTACGTAAAAAACCCTTAGGTGTTCTTATCGGATACATTTCTAATTAGAGTTGTGCGAAACTAACAATTACATGATCGGAGGTCGAGCATGTAATTTAACCTAAATTAAGAGGTATAATATGAATAAGGAAAAGATAAATAGTTTAATTAAGATGAGTTGTGATATAGGGGAATCTATATGTAAGATAGGTTTATCACTTATTGATAAAGTAAAACCTATATCAGATTCTATCTGTGCATTGGGTAAAACAATTTGTTATACATTAACAGATGCATTAGTTAAAGGAGATGATGCAAACACTAGTAGTGAGATTCATACTAATTTAAGAGGTGATATTACGAGTAATTTATTAGATAATACTACAGAATTACTAGGTAATAATACCGATGCGGATAATAATGTTTAAAATAAAATGACACTTGTGTTCTTATAATGAAAATTACTAAGGACACAAGTTGTATATAATTTAAATTATAGTAACCTTATAGTTTTTAAAAAATAATCTGTTATATTAAGCGAGTTCAACAATCTAAAATAATTTAAAAAATGAATACAAATCAAAGAAGATTGTTAGCTATCACAAGCCTTACATCTATTATTGAATATTATGATTTTATGATTTATGCGCTGTTTGCAAGTCACTTAAGCGCGGCATTCAATACTCACTTATCACAACAAGAAAATTTAACTAATATCTTTATTACTTTTGCTGTTGGTTATATTTCTAGACCAATTGGAGGAATAGCATTCGGCATAATTGGTGATATATATGGAAAAAAGAAAGTATTTTTGACCACAGCCATATTCATGGCGCTATCTACATTTTCTATAGGATTAATCCCATCTACACAGGCTTATTCGATGCACGCATTATTCGCATTAAGATTCATTCAAGGATTATCACTCGGAGCAGAACTTCCTGGAGCTGTTGTATTAATCAATGATAATATATCTAAAAAAACCAAAGGATTGCTTATAGGAATAATTGTATCTTCTGCATCACTAGGAGCAATTAGCGCGACATTAGTGTCCCTTTTACTATCCAAGATTCTTACTCAAAATGAAGTACTAACATGGGGTTGGAGAATACCCTTTTTAATTGGAGGAATTTTAGGAATTATTAGTTTTTTAATAAGAAAAAATTTTTCCATATTATTAGACACAAAAAATCGTAATATTAATTCTACAACTATTAATCCTTTAATATATTTATTAAAATTTTATCCTCTACAAGCCGTATTATCAATTGGTTTAGCTATCCTAATCTCTGTAATATTTGTGATACTTCAGTACCTACCTTCATATACCCATACGTATTTTAAATATGAATTTGAGCAGATTTACTTCGCATTACTATTAGGCAAAATACTACTATTACTCTTTTCACCAATAGTAGGGTTGTTTTTAAATAAAAAAAATATAACTATCGTTATTACTTACTCCATATATGCATTTATTTGTTTTAATATATTATCACCAATTATAATTGGTCTCAAAAATGATAATGTTTTAATAATTTTTTTTTGTGGCTATCAGCTATTTGCTTCTATATTGCTTACAAGTTATTTTTATTTCGTCACAGACATTTTTCCATCATATATAAAATATACTAGCATAGCGTCTTCTTATAATTTAGCATATGTTATTGCAGCCATCTCTCCCGGTTTTTCAAATTTTGTTATTAACACAACAAATCAACCAAACTTCTTATTTTATATTCTAATTTTGATTTCAGCATTAAGTGTCATTATTTTTAAAACAGCAATTAAAAAACTTCAAAATTCTTATAATTAAAAACTATATTAAATCACCTTTATTATCATTCAATATAAAGTTATTCAAAAAAATCATATAACTTATTTTCCAAAAAAAATTCTATACACCCAGCTTTACAAAAAAGTCCTAATTTATATTGCATGTTACGTAAATGAGTTTCTATGGTTCTGCTTGAAATCATTAAAATCTTAGCTACTTCCTTTGTGCTTTTGCCTTTACTTAAATAATAAAGACACTCAGCTTCTTTCAACGTAAGGTACCTACGATTATCAATCTTAAGTTGTTTAACATAAATTTTAGATAAAAAATCCTTAAATTTTTCTGCATCATAATTGATTCCATTAAATAATTCATGAGTATTTTGGACCATACTAGCCGGCTTCCATACCGCAGACAAATTACTTGGGTTTATCACATCACTTAATCTTTCTTTGAAATAGAACATAAACTTCTTAAAGAGGTTACTATTTTCTAAATATAAGTTTATTATATTGCTATTCTCTCTAGATGAAAAGAAGGCTAATCCTTCAAAATAATTAGCAGTCTTATTAAAAATCATCATCGAATTCCAAAAATCATTATTATATTGAAATGAAGAAAATTGATTTGCTGGTTCTCCAAAACGTAGGAGAATTCTTAATTTATTTACATTGCTACTATGAATTAAAGATTTATAATGCTGATAATTATCATGCACCTTAGATTCATAACATTTTCTTAGCCAGATATCACTTGTAGATAGATGCAAAAAATGTCCAGTTTTAAATACTTTAATATATCCAACTTCCTTTATGGGAAAATTTTCAAACAAAGGCTTACAAATAGTACTTAGACTATTAGTGTGCTGCGTTGTATATTCAATAATTTCCATTTAAATACCTAATTTTCAACCCTTAATATAAAGCAATTCCAATTTTAAATAACTAGTATTAATTACATCCGTATTTTTTACGTAGAGAAATAAATCGATACAACAAGTAATATTCTCTTAAATAGAATTTATTTATCTTTTAAAAGAGGTTAAAAAAATGTTTATAGAAGGAAAAAAGAATAACTATATGATTTCTAAAATTACATCTATAAAATTAGCATTAGCACAAGTAAATAGATTTAATCAAATAACTAAAAAATCAGATACTAGCAAACACGCAAAACAATTATTAAAATCAGAAAGTTATGTTACTGATTGGCCAAGTCTGCTAGACACCGGCAAATATAGATTTAAAAGAAAGTTAAACAGCTCTTTTAATCATTAAAATAAATATCTAAGTATAATTAATAAGTTGTTACAAGACCATTTCAACTCCGATGTTTGTTTCTAAGCAAAAATCTTATTTAGCTTGAAAAAATATTTAACATAGCGCATAGTAACAGACATTATAAGTATTTTACGGTTATATAATGATTGAAAATCTAAAAATAGATTATTTAATGAATCACCCAAACCATATTGAGCAATTAGCTAAATGGCGCACAAATGAATGGGGAAAGTATAACAACCTTTTAACCTATGAATATTCTATCAAATCTTTCAAAGATCATTGCAATAATAATAAACTTCCTTTGACATATATCTGTTTAGAAAACGCAAAGCCTATAGGAATGGTAAGTCTACGCAAAGAAGAGTTACCTGAATACAGGCATCTAGAACCATGGATAGGAGGATTATTTGTGGATCAACCATATCGTAAAAATGGTGTTGGTAGTTATCTACTTGCTCATGTCGAAAAGAAAACTGCAGCTTTAAATTATAAATTCCTACATCTTTTCATTTTTGATCTAAATCTTTTATCTTGGTACCAACATTTAGGATATGAAGTACTAGAACATAATATCTTTAATAACTATCCCATTATCGTTATGAGAAAAAATATTACGGTTCGTAAGAAAACGTAGCTATGATCCACTGGAATTTTGAAAATGACGAATACTAATAAAAATAAAATAAAAATCAACGTGAAGCTTAAAAAACCAAATGAGCTCACAATCATAATTGAAACGGATCGTTTAAAAATTTGTTCAGTCAAACCTGAATATTATGATATTTATTATAAGCTTTTCAGTGATGAAAAAGTAATGAAAAATTATGAATATGGGGTACCATTTATCGATCATTCTATTATCAAGAACCGTATCGATCATTGGAATGAAAAATGGCAACAGAATAATCCTTACAGCGGATATGCTGTTTTTGATAAAAACACTAATCTATTAATTGGGCATATTGATTTAGAAACCTCTGATGAAACAGAACAAGGAAGTATAGAATTAGGGTATATTTATTTCAGCGAATATTGGAAAAAAGGATATGGCACAGAAGCTGCGTCAGCTATTATAAAGATTTTAGTGCCATGTTTATCAATACAAAAATATACTATCAACAACCATCCTGTAGAAAAAATTATTGCCACTACCCATAAAGATAACTTAGCCTCTCAAAAAATCTTAGAAACAGTAGGATTTAATTTTGATAACCTAGAAATAATTAGATATGGTACTAAAAGGCTTAAATACTCATTAAATGTTAGAAATTTAGTAGAACACACATTGTCAGATATAAAAATGGGTTTACTTAAATTTGAACATCCAAAGCATTATGTATTTCCACTTATCAATGAATTTTCTTACTTATTAAATTACTAGAGGTAAAAATCATGCAAAACCTTCATTATATTGACCTGATTATTATTTTTGGCTATTTAGCCATCTGCCTAATATTAGGATTCTTTAAGATAGGTCACGTTAAGACGATGAAGCAATATGCCCTTGGTGTAGGATCAGTTTCTACAACTATGTTAGTAGCAACAATGTTTGCTACGCTTATTGGAGCAGGTTCAACTATGGGGGTAATTGGCAAAGTCTATGGTTTAGGTATCACCTTTTCGATTGCTTTAATGTTTGAAGCAATATCTTGGGTAATTACAGCCAAGGTATTTGGCAATAATATAGAACAATTTAAAGGATGTTTATCATTAGGAGATATTATGGAATCTCTTTACGGAAAATGCGCTAGATGGATAATGGTTATTGCAGCTATTTTACAGTCTATAGGTATAATTGCTGCACAAATTTTAGCTCTAGGTTATGTATTTAACTATTTTCTTGGCATACCGTTTTCACTTGGTGTCTTTATAGGGTTCGGAATCTTAACATTCTATTCAGCGTTCGGGGGAATTAGAGCTGTAGCTTTAACAGATATATTGCAATTTTTTGTTTTTTATTGTGCAATATTTATCGCTAGTTTAATAATTTATAACAATGCGGGAGGCTATCAAAACTTATTTGATAATCTTCCTTCAACTCATCTTAATATTGATTTTACTAATATAAGTCCATGGTTATTTTTAAGCTTAGCTTTTAACTATATGTTACCTCATTCTGAGCCAACTTTTATTCAAAGATTTTTAATGGCTCCTAACACCCAACAGCTAGTAAAATCTTTATTCATTGTAGGAATTATAACAATCCCTTTCATTATGTTCCTTTCAGCAATTGGCCTTGCTTTAAGGGTAAGTGACTTTGGAGGGGATTCTAATACAATTTTCTTTCACTTAATATCGAATTATCTGCCAATTAGTATTAAAGGGCTAATGATCGCAGGCATAATGGCGATAATAATGTCCACGGCTGATTCATTTTTAAATACAGTATCAGTTTTATGTGCACATGATGTTGCCAAACAGCTATTTCCACAACTGAAAGATAACCATGAACTCCTTATAGCCCGCATTTCGACATTTTTAGTATGTATTTTATCTGCATTATTAGCTGCGCAAGGTAATGGCTTTATAGAGCTTATTTGGCTTGCAGATAATTTTTGGGCTCCTTTAATTATAGTACCATTGATAGCCGGGTTTTTAAGGTTTAAAACCAATTACAAATCATTCATTTGTTCTAATATATTTGCTATAGTATTTTCATTAATAGGCGTGTATATTACTGGTGAATTAGCAACTATTACCTTATTTTTAGGTGTTGTTGGGAGTGCATTAGGGTTTTTTGGGATGTATTTTTGGCAAAAATTCATTACATCACCAATTAATATTGATTTTTTGGCTACAACAGATTTTAAAATTAACAGAATTAATGTAGACTAAAAATCAAGTATCATTTTTGGGTATTATTCTATGTTAGGAATGGCTGCCTTTGATTTTTTTAGTAAACAATGCAATGCGTTGGATAACTTTATTCATCCCTTAAAAATCTATGGTATAGATTACTTCAGTTTCGCAAGAATATATAACACCGGAAAAGTTATATTTTTTTGTAATCACCTTGATTGGTTAACCTTCAAAACAGACAAACATTTATACGATTTTGATGGCTTCATTCCTGAAGATGTAGCAGATGAAATAGTAAAAAATTATAATTTCCATGTATATACCGGCAATGGTTATAAAGAGAACAGAGTCCTAAATTTATTATTTGAAACTAATAGATGGAATTCCTTAGATCTATATAAGAGAAATAAGCAATATATAGATATAATGCACGTTGCTAGTACCAGAGATAATGTTGGCATAATTAACTTTTATATAAATAATAATAAACTCTTACAAAATTATTTTGATAACTTCCTTAATCAATTCGAAGAGACTATTAATACTGCGTTTCATTCTAAATATTATGTAGAATTTGTAGTTAATAATCCTAGCAAAAAGGAAATAAAATTTTCTCCACATTTATTCCTTCCTAATTCCAAATTGGTTCAAAAGGATAAATTTAAATTACTTTCTGTATGTGAAAAAATTACCTTAAATGTAAATAACGAAAAAATAAATTTATCTCAGCGCGAAAGCAGCTGTATGTATCTATTAACAAAAGGAAAATCTTGTAAAGAAATTGCCGAAATATTAGATATATCGTCGCGAACAGTTGAACATCATATCAATAGCATAAAATTAAAAACTGGCTTACATTACAAATCTGAACTAATCGAAATTTTTTATGACAATTTTAATTCGATGCTTTAATACTGCAAACTATCAAAACTTCATTGTTAATAAAATTAGTTACTCGTTCTAATTTGAGAGCTGTACTTTTTCTTCTAACATTCTCCCTACGAATTTTACAGCTTCAATATATAACTTGGTAAAACATGTAACTGGCGGGAGAGTCATTCATGTTATGGTTGTAAGCAATTGATATTATGAGGTTTATATTTTTTCAATTTATATCGATGCCCCCAATTATGCCCCCAGGGTAATGTTGCTGTGGGTAAAATACTATCTACTTTATGATTATTTTATACATAAATCTCTTATAAAGAAACGGGTATTAATTACCTGAAGCAAAGTTTACAAACGGAGCAAAATAATTTCTGAATTTAGATCATTTATTTATATTGAAGTGTCTTAATAGATTTTGAACTATAAAAAATTCCGTCTAAATTTTTATTTAAAGGTAAAATAGATTCGTGAGTTACTAGTATATTGTGTGAGCAAACTTTTCCATTTACTATATTTATCCAAATAAATAATTCTATTATGTTTTTTGTTTCTCTAATTCTTCCTTCAGAAATTGATTTATAAATAGGATGTTGACTTCCATCACTTGCAAAAAAATTTCCTGTAACTGTACTATACAAATCGCCTACATTTGATGCTTCATCATAGTTTAATAAAATAAGAATATTTGGATAATTATGATTTTGGTTTATCGATTCAAACTGTTTAGATGCTTTATAAATTGCATTTGCAATACGGTTGAAAGTAGGGTCATTTCTATTACCTCCTACTATTTCAAATGGTTGAGCATCATCTAATAAGCTATCTAACCAAGGGTCATTGAGAGATTTTATTTCGCCAAATCCGATTTGTTTCCCATTATGATATAATTCAAAATCTGGAGTTTGGCGGTTTGCTATTTCTGGGATTACTCTGTTTGTTACTTTAAATTGATCCAGTAAAAACTTACTAACAACTTTTCTTTGCGCTTTATCGTTCATAATTTTAGCTTAATATAAGAAAGATGCATCTATTATTCATCACCATGTAAATGAGTATGACCAGTTGCTTCTTGTTCTTGCTTTAGTTCAACTCCATAATAAAAATCTACTAATTGTGATTGCAATCTATTTAATTCAGTTAAAAGTGAAGCATGATTTGCAGATTTAGTATGAGCTGCTTCTTCAGTTTGATTTTGCGATGCAAGTTTATATCTTATAACTCTGGTAAGTAAAGCATTCGCATCTTTATCATACTTTGCTTCTTCACAATTAAATAAATTAAGAGGGTAAGATTTTGACTTATCACATACTAGATGAGGAGATCGTTAAATTGAAATTTAATGCCACTACATTTACTATAAACAGACGTTGCATATTCATATACTTTAGAATAAACCACATCTTGATATTCATGTTTGAGTTTGGTGATTTCTCGTTTAGAAAATCCAGGAAAAAGCCCAAGAGCATTTTCTTCTGCATTTTTAACAAAATCCCTGATACCTTGACAATCAGACATATCTTTCTTAACAACTTTAGTTGATGTTTTTACTGTGCCGTCATGATCAATGCTTACTTCTTGAACAATAGGATCGTCCATAGTAATTCCATGCTGTTTTAATATTTCATAAACAGTAGTAATCCTTTTTAGAAGTTTATTAGGATTAACCCCAGCTTGTCTTGTGGATAAAATAAATTTTTTATGTTGTTCAAAACCATATTGATTAGTGAAAGATATTGTTGTTCTTAGGAAAGTTGTTTCCCCTGAATTAAGATAATCTAATAATTTAGGATTTCTACCACCTTCTAAGTCTAAATTAAATTGGTTATGGTAATCAAATAGTAATACTTTACCCGCATCAGTACTATAAAATTGCTTTGCTATAGGATTTGTAATTTGGCTAACAAACTTCTCAATATGTGCCATCTTAGATTTGATCTCCTCAGGATACATGCTATCAATTACTTTTCTACCGTAATCACTACTAAGTGCTGTATTTACTCGAGATAAATAATCGCCAAATACTTGTTCAGGCGTTCTGTTTATAGCTCGTAGCCCAGGATATAGTTTACTTTTGTCTCCAGCAATAGTAGCTATTTCATTAGGAGTAAAAAGCCTATTACCTGTATCATCAATAGCATTAGATAGAATTTCTACAAATTTCTCCCGATATTTT
>JAGVLN010000026.1 GCA_020049805.1 Rickettsiales bacterium | reverse complement strand
TAAAATTTTACAAAAGGTTTATCAGTAAATGGATCACGTAAAATACGAATACCAGTACGATCAACAATTTTATAAGCGGTTTTAAAATCTGCAAAAGCTAATATAATATTACCACTATTAGGCAATGGCATATCTGGTGACTCAATTATCTTAGCGCCAAGTAAAGTATCTGGTGCACCTAAGGAAAGACCTGGTGCCCATAAATATTGATCAGTAGAGTTATCTTTAAGCATTCTAATTTTCTGTAATGTATTACGATGCATGAGGAAACTTGCCCGTGCAGCAAAAGCACTATCTAAAGAGTAATATAAATTAACAATATCATCAGCTTCAATATTATGACTATTACTATTGATCTGTTCAATCTCTCCCCAATTATTTCCATGCTGATAACTTAAAATACCCTTTGGCTTACCCTTACCATCACCATAAATAAAGGCATGATTTTCAATAGCAGCAAAATTAGTAGCAATTTTTTCTGCAAGCCAAGCAGCAATGTCAATACTGGCGTCATCAATTAATTTTTGAGTGGCTTTAGGTTGAGCATATAATTCATGAACTAAAATTCGACGTTTGTTAAGCTGGGGAGTTTTAGTCTCGGTTCTTGCCTCAGTTTCAGCAACCCATCCAGCGCCAGCATTATCCATGTCTTCTAATATATCTAAAGAATCCGTAGAAATAGTTTCAATTGAAGCTAATTGCCGTAAAATTGAAGTTGCCTCAATGTTATTAATAATTTGCTTAGACATTTGAGCAGTAACTAGATAACCACCATCTGTTTCTGAAATTGTAGATAAAGATTTTTGTTGAAGTCGTGGTAAATTATAATCTGTACCCTTGCGTAGATAACTTATAAATGCTTCTTTATGTTGATAATCTTCAGTGTTATTAGTTTTAAGCCCTAATTCAGGGCGATTATTAATAGTTTCTAATTGAACAAGGCGTGATTTATAATCACTTAAAGCTTGATTAATTTTATTGAGCTGTTCATCAATTAATGGGTCAGAATGGCCTTTTTTCTCTAATTGAGTAAGCCTAGAATCATTAATAGATTTAAATTGCTCCCAAGCTCGAGCAATTTGATCAACGCGATCAGAAATTTGAGATATTTGCATAAAAATTCCTATATATAAGGTTAAAAAGCTTATGCGGAACGCATAAAGTGAGAGAAGTGCTTTAGAGCACTTTATAAAAAAGGATAAGTATCCTTTATTATTTCATAAATTGAAGTTAGATTGCTTTGTTAGGTATAGAGTTTTCTTCAGAATGAAGAATAGCTTAATTAAAAACGCTCAGGATCCCAAGTTTTTTTTCTATGACTAATTCTTCCTGAGGTAGGAGATGCAGGCTCTGAGCTTATTGATGTTGGACTATCGCTCCTTGTGATTAAAGTTGTAGGCTCTTCCATATGAGATATAGGAGAGGGAAGCGGGGCAAGTGCTTTAACCAATGGAACAACAGCTTCTTTCGCTGCAGCTCTTAGTTCTTTTCCATCTCCGGCGTTAGCTATTGTTGCACTAGCGCTCACAGCATCAGCAGTTGCTACACTAGGAACACGCAAATATTTTTTAGTGGCAGCTAGAGCTTTGGTAGCAGCTGTAAGTAAGGCTACTTTTCTTGTTAATTCACTAATAATACGTATTCTTTCTGTCGGAATTAAACTATTACTATATTCAAATGTGCCTTCATGTAGGCTATCTAAGAAATATTTATGCGTATGCACATTTTTACTGCCTACAGTACCTGCAACACTCATAACACTGGCGGCAGCTCCAGCTCCAGAAAAAAAAGCCCATCCTGCAGCAGCCATAGTAGCTGGCGCCGCTGCCACTGTTACTGCAGCACCTATACCGACAGCTGCGGCTGTGTATGCTAAAGTTTTAACTAATGGGGTGCCGCCTTGAAATAAAGCGCTTGCTTTATACATACTGACATCAACATAGGGGCTACTTAAAACTTCAGGACAAGAAAATGTTGATGCCATGCCTGTCTGTTGAACAATATCTCCATTTACCCAATAAAAATGGGCTGATAATCGAAGGGTTTGAGCTAAAGCAAGTCTAGTATGCTCATCAGAAGTTTCAACAGAAATACCAGCCGGGTTTTTAATCCCTAAATGTAATGAAGAAATTAGTGCCCTATATTCTGGATATTGATACATCTGTTGTAGCAAGACAAGATTTTGTTGAGCCAATGCCCCTCCTAGGCTATGTCCGATTAACGATATATTTGCCGCTCTACCAGTTTCTTGCAAAATTCGTACCAAAAAATCTGTCAATTCTTTTTGGTGAGCTATAAATGTTTCCTGTCCTGGACTAGTTTCTGTATCAGCAGTTAAAGTTGCAACATCGTGAGTTCCAGCCCATAAAACAAACACATCTTTTTCGGTTTTAGTTGACGAAGTGGTAGAAGGAGTTTTTTCTGATAAAACAAAACATTTTAATGCATCATTAACCCATACTGGTTTACCAGCTTTCGCCGTTTCTTCTGGCTTAATAAATCTATTTACATTAAATGCTTTATAAACTGTTGCCGGAGGCGGAGGAGCAATTTCTTGCCACGAAAATTTACCGTCTGCAGCAATATGGGGAGCAAAATATTTTCCATCTGCAGTTTTACCTACATATTTAAAAGGTATATGTAAATTATTTGTTCTATAAATATCATCAATTAAACTAGTATTATCTAAAGATGGTGGTAATAGCTGGATGTCTTTACTACCAGCACGTGCAGCTGCAAGAGCTAGTAATTGTTCGTTATCTTTAATAGTTACTCTTTTTATACGACCTTCAGAACAGATAATTGCTTCAAATGTTGGTGAAGAATCACGAAGCCAACCTTTGCCACTACTAGTTTTAACAATTAATATAGATGTAGATGGGTTTTTATTATTAGCAGCCGCCCAGTCTCTTATCTTAGTTTCATCTACAGTATCCAAGTAACTAAGATTATAGGTTGGATGCAGGAATTGAATTTCAGTAATACTATTACGAATTTCATTCTCTCTAGGATCTGATGATTTTGGTATTAGATTATATACAAGTTCATTTGATAGCAATTCTGTTTGATGGAACTCTCGAAGATCATACGCTTTTTTTAATTCAGCTTTTTGTTCTTCAGATAAATCTGGGGTTAATAATAATTCCTGATAGACATCTGCAGCATCCCAAGTAGCTAAAGCTATTCTTTTCAAGAGAGGTGAGAGATGTGTTACCGGCATAATTTTTCTTATAATTACATATAAGTTAATTATACACCTATTTTAGATTTGAAAATAATTATTCATTAATTAATAAGCTAAAATTAAATTCAATTATTGTTTAAATATCGGTATTAAAGATTTTATCAACGAATAGGAGTCTTACTTTTTACACTAGTAGAGACTGCAGGTCTAACCGATGGCGGTTTAGAAGATACAGCTGCAGTTGGATCTCGTCTAAGGGCATGAGCAAAATTTCGGATAGTATCAAGCACAGCTAATTTATCTTGCGCAGACATACCTCTTACCATTGGGATTTTATCAGACATTATCTTAATTATTTGTGCCTTATTAGGTACTTTACTTAAAGAAGTAGAAGTTTGTTTAGATTTTTTTTCTTTATTACGTTGAGAAGTAGGTTGCGCTGCTGAAGATTTAGAAACAGGAACAGGAGTTTTAGGTTGAATCTTTGCTGCAGGCGTAATAACACCTGTTTTAGGTGGCGTGGTTATATGTCTAGTTTCTGCTGATTTCAAAATTGTTTTTAATAAACGTATGTTTATAGGCTTACTTTTATTAGTTTTATTAGCTTTTGGAGATGCTAACTTAGCGCCCTGTTCTAAAGCCATAGCTTGTGCAGTTTTTCCTTCAGCTCCTTTAATGTTTGGATCTGCACCCATTCTAACCAATTCTCTAGCTTCTTCGCTTTTACCTTTTATTAAAACCACATGTAAAGCAGTATTACCGTTTAATGCATGCGTATTAATATCAGCTCCTTTTCTAATTAAGTTCATTATTTGTCTTATATCCTGATTAGCGATAGCTAAGGCTAATAATAAATTTAAGTCTGATGCTCTATTTGATGCTCTGGTAGTATATGCTCTTTCACTAGATCTTTGCTGTTTTAGCCTTAATTTTTCCTGCTTTTCAGCTAATTTTAATATTTTAAAAAGCGGAGAGTTTTTAGCAGCATAATGACCAGCGGTTTTACCTTTATTATCTTTAATTAAAGGGTTAGCTCCAGCTTTAAGGAGCATTTCAGCAATTTCTTGGGAATTTTTTTTAGCAGCAAAATGGAGTGCGGTGCGACCTTTTTTATCTTGCTTATCAAGGTTAGCACCTTTTGCGATAAGAATTTTAACTAAATCAGTATAGCCTTTTTGGACTGCTAGCATTAATGGAGTAAGGCCCTGATTATCTTCCAAATCGAGCCATGCCCCTGAGTTTATTAAGTCAATTGCTTCTTTGAGAGCGCCTTTTTCTATTAAGACGTGTAATGCGCTACCATCACTCATTCGAGATTATTTTTTGCGAGCAACTGTTTTTTTCTTAGCAGCTGGTTTAGCTTTAACAGCTGATTTTGCTTTAGCTTTTACTGTAGTTTTTGCTTTTTTAGCTACAGTTTTTACTTTTTTAACTGCAGTTTTAGCAGTAGATTTTACTTTTGATTTAGTAGCTGTAGCAGCTTTTTTTACTTTAGTTGCTGTAGTTTTTGCTTTAGCTTTTACTTTAGTAGCAGCTTTTTTCACTTTAGTTGCCACTTTCGGTTTAGCCGCTGTTGTTGAATGTTGAGTTGTTGTGTGTTTTTTTTCCATTTGTTGTACCTCTTCATTAAAAATTTTACGAATATTATTTAATACTTTGCGTGAAAATTCAAAAATACTTTCACTTAACCCCTTTTCCATATTACCTCCAATAACAATAACAATTTGCAAATCGTTGCATATTTAATAATAATAAAAATTTTGTTAATTGTCAGGGTATTGTTGTATTAAAGCTTGTAACTCAGTGGTTGAAATTGGGAAAAATGATGAAGTGTGTTGTTTATAGCGCAAAATTAAGGCAAAAAATTCATTTATTGTTAATTGCCAGAACTCTATAGGTGATAATTTTAAACTGTAGGAAGAAATATAAAGCATGTCTTGCCATGGAATTTCTGCGTTTTGTTGGGTCATAAGTGCCTTTATTTAAACATTTTCTATGGATTGCTTCGTCGGGCTTTTAGCCCTCCTCGCAATGACGGCCGCAAGGAAAATAGCAATAATCACAGGTTACGGCTGGCATGACGTAGAGCTCTAGCTGTTTCAGCTAAAATCTGATTTTGAGAATGCCGGAACGATTCGCTATCAGTGGTGTTGATATTCATCACTACATTAATCGGCCGCATACTGGCTTTAGGTGATAATTGATTATTAGACATTATATTGCCACTGGTACTTGGAACAAATAACTCAGGACCGCGTTCTCCTATTATATAAGGTGTACCTACTGCAACATTACCACCACTAGCACGCATACTAAAAATATTAGCCAGCATTTTACCAACTTCTCTACTATAATTATAAGGTCTTATTCCTGTTAAATTATAAGCAAGCTGCTGGTTAAAATGTTGAAGTGTTGTTTTTAACATGTGATTCAAGCTTTGCTGAATATTAGTTAATCTACTATTTAAAGGATCAAGCTTTTGGTTTAAATGCTCAGCTCCGGTTTTACAACTATCAATAATAGTTTTAATCTTGGTAAAATCATAAATTAATTGCTGAGCATCAGTTTTTAAGTCTTCGGTGGTTTTCATTGTGGGTCCTCAATACCAAGGCCATTACGTAAAAATTTAACTATATCAGGTAAAATATTAATTATGCCTTTGCTTTCAATTAATTCAGTTATTTGATCATTATTAAGAAGAGTATTATCATAGGCTTTTTTACCAGCTTTAATAATAACAATGATTTCACTAATACGTAATTGTTGAATAGCAAAATTAGATAACATATTAATAATACTTTTACCTGCAGCTGCTTCAATTTCACATAAGGCTTGAAAAGTAGGACGTAAAGTAATGGTAGTTGATGGAAATTCAATACTGACTTCTCCACGATTTTTATTATGCATAAATTTCTCCTAGATTAATAACCGTACATATATATTTTACTTTCAGTAAAACGCCTTTTAACTAGACCTGGCAAAATCCTTCCACGAGCATAAATCCAACGAATGAATTCTTTTACTACTGCCTCATGTTCACCACGATTAATTTTGCTACGTAAGCAAGAACGCTGAAGAGCTGCTGATCCCAAATTAAAGGTAAAAGATACCAGCATATCAAATTGATGCTGCTTTAATGGGATAGTAATTAACCGCCTTATAGCCATGGAAGTAAGGGTTAGATCATGGGTCAGGATAATTTCAGCTTCTGGTTTACTTAAATATTTGAATTGTTCGTAATTTTTAACCACATGCCCGTAACCAATGGTTTTATAACCAGCCGGGCAAGTATAAATTTGTGAACGGTAGCCTTCGAAAAGTTTAATAGTTTCAATGCCTAATTTTGAAATTGATAGATTCATTTATTCCTCATTTTTTTAGAGATTGTACGTTGACCAAAATAAAAACTAATAATGCCAGCAAAAATTGCCTGATCATCAATAGTCCAGATAGTTTCGATTATTGTGTAATAGCTACTTACGGCTACTTTTTGAAATTGGAGATATTTAATTGCAGCATAGAGTCCAAAAAAACAATATGCCAAAACTGGGCGAACGGAGGCATTTAAAGCATCAGCCCAAGCTATACCACTTTTGAAAGTGGTATATAATGCTTTAATTTCAGCGACATCTGAATATAACCTGATTTCTTCAAGGCGTTGATTTAAGCCTTTTTCTTGAATTTTAATTTGCCGATCCATAATGGCAAGCTCATGTTTTTTATCACTACGATCAGTAAAAATTTTGAATATATCGGGAATAATTGCCGTGATAAAACCGGCAATAGAAGCAAGTAAGGTGATCATGGGATGACTCCTTTATGTAAGTTAGTAATAAATGGATAGATGGATTGCTTTGTCGCATAAGAATGCTCCTCGCAATGACGATCCCTAATCACTAAAAAGTAAAGTGACTATGATGATCTATAGTTGGATTAATTAAGAAAAGTGTGATTAGTTATATATGAATTGCTTAGTCGGCTGGCGCTTTCTCGCAATGACGGATGATTTAAGGTTTGATATTAATAAACTCGACAACGGCGGCCTTGTGCTTGTAATGCTTTACAAACTTGTTCAGCTTGTTCAAGAGTTGCAATAGGTCCAGCATGTAAATAGTAAGTAGTTTTAATACCATTATTTACTACTTGAATTTCACTGCCTAAATCGCCTAAAACACTATAGTATGTAGCTTTAAGACTTTTCCAAGCTTCAATAGCAGCTTGTTCGTTTTTAAGGGCAGCAATACGAACAGTGTAAGTTTTATTGACTGCTTGAGGTGCAGGCTGAATAACTGGCTCTGCTACAGCAGGAGCAGGATTTTCTGGCACAGTTGCTTCTGCTACCTTTGTTTGTAGCTCAACATTAGCATTTGTCGTAGATTCATTAGTGGTAGTTGAGGTAGGTTCAACATTATTTAATTCTTGATCTAATTCAGAAGGTTCAGTTTTTGCTTGTTCAACAACAGTAGATGTTGATTCAGCTGCTTTATCTGACACAATAAAATTAGCATGTGGTTCTGTAGTAGTTTGCGGTTCAGTTGTTTTTAATTCTTTCTCTATTGTTTGAGCAACCGCTTGTTTAGACGCAGGTGTTTCAGGAGGAATTACAGGACTTTCCTTTTTTTCTTTTTTGGTATTTTTACCTGACATACCATCGTATATATCTTTATCACGATTAGCGACTATAAGCCCGCCCGGATTTTCTGGTTTAGTTTTGATGATTTCTTTGTTAGCAGCAATTAATGGCAATTCTTCATCTTTTAATTCTTCTGAAGCATCGTAAGCATACCAAGCAAGATAAATAAACCCTATTAGCACAATAACAGTAGCAAGAATTTTTACTGGGCCAAAATTGGCAGGCACTGTATTTTGTTGCTGCCTTTGTTGTAGATAATCATCACTATTAAATTCAGACATTTATTACATCTCATTAATTGCTTTTACACCAATAATTTCTAGACCTGATGCTATAATTTTAGCTACTGCAAGTACGAGTGTCAAACGTGCTGCTGTTAAACTAGGATTATCTTCGATAATAAAACGTAGATCATGTGATTCTTTACCACGGTTCCAAAATGCATGAAATTCTGCTGCAACTTGTTGAAGAAAGAACGCTATACGGTGAGGCTCGTGATGCCTTGCAGCAAGTTCAATTTGTCTTGGCCAATAGCTCAATAATTTAATCAAATTAATTTCAGTAATAGATGAAAGCAAGGAAAAATCTACTTTACCTAAATCTTTTAGAATATTAAAAACATCTGGCATCAATTGTGTAGCATTGCGCAAAATTGAATGAGTGCGAGCATGAGCATATTGCACGTAAAATACAGGGTTATCCTTAGATTGCTCTACAACTTTTTCAACATCAAAATCTAATGTCATATCATTTTTACGAGTAAGCATAATAAAACGTACTACATCTTTGCCAACCATCTCCGTTATGTCTTGCACAGCAATAAAATTACCCGCACGCTTTGACATTTTTAATTGCATGCCATCTTTCAAAAAATTTACTATTTGAATTAATTTAATATCAATTTGGCATTTATTATCGCTAAGAGCAGCACATGCAGCTTTAGTACGTTTAACATAACCACCATGATCAGCACCTAATACAAAAATTAAATCACTAAAACCACGATCAATTTTATCCTTTAAATAGGCTAGTTCTGCTGCAAAATAAGTCCAACTACCATCAGATTTCTGTAATGGTCGATCGCTATCATCACCAAATTCTGTTGATTTAAATAATAATTGTTCACGTTCTTCCCAATCTTCCGGTAATTTACCTTTTGGAGCTTCTAAAATACCTCGGTAAACTAGATTTTTACTTTTAAGAAGCGCTATCGATTCTTCAATTTTTTTCTGTTCATGGAGCTGACTTTCATGAAAAAACACATCATGTTTTATTCCTAATTCTGCTAAATCATGTCGGATTAATACCAACATTTGTTCTACAGCAAATTTTCTCAGCAAAGGCAGCCATTGCTCTTTTGTATATTCTAGCAATGTTGTTTTATATTGCTCATGTAAAATTTTAGCTGCTTCAATGATATATTCTCCCGGATAGCAATATTCCGGCAAAGAAAGGTTTTTTCCACATAAATTTGCATAACGGATATATAACGACTCTGCTAAAACATCAATTTGTTTGCCTGCATCATTCACATAAAACTCTTTAGTAACCTCATATTGGCATTTTTTAAGCAAAGCAGCTAGTGCATCACCAAAAACAGCACCGCGTGCATGACCAATATGCATTGGGCCAGTTGGGTTAGAAGAAACATATTCTAGATTAAGCTTTATGCCTTTACCAATATCGCAGCTGCCATAATCATTACCTAGAGTAAGAATAATTTTTAATTGTTCCTGCCATTTGCTAAGCTTTAAGGTTAAGTTGATAAAGCCAGGCCCGGCGATTTCAACTTTTTCTATATAGTCATGATTTTGCAATTGCTCGGTGATTAGCTCAGCAATTTTTCTTGGAGGTATTTTAGCTTGATTAGCAATAACCATTGCCGCATTAGTAGCCATATCACCATGAGTTGGATCTTTTGGGATTTCGACTGTAATCGAAGCATAGTCTTGTACTGGCCAGTTATGATGTTGGCTCAAATTAGTGACAATGCTGATAATATCAGCTCTAATGCTGTTAAATAGGTTCATAATTTTATGTTGATTATATTGGGATTGATTATAGCTCAACTGGACTGTTCGTCAATGTTTAAATGAATGGATTGCTTCGTCGCATAAGAATACTCCTTGCAATGACGACTCCTATCAAACTACCATCGTGAAAGACAAAGTAATAAAACAAAAAGCTTTTAAGTTGAAGGCCTTAATGATGAATTAAGGTAATGGTTTTTGATCGTTGTAACACTGCTATTAATTTTGCCCCATACGCTATTTTTGGTAATTTTAAGATTATACCTCATTTGTAAATTTAACCAGAATTCAGGTTCAATACCAAAAAATTTACCTAAACGTAATGCAGTATCTGAAGTAATTTCCCTTGAGCCATGAATAATTTGACTAATTCTATTAGCTGGCACATTAATACACTTTGCAAGCTGCCTTTGATTAATAGAAAAAGGTTTCATAAATTCTTCAAGCAATATTTCTCCAGGCGTTATAGGAACTAATTTTTTATTCATCTTTTCAATCTCCTTAATGGTAATCTAATATTTCAACATCATAAGCATCGTTTTCATGCCACTTAAAACATATACGCCATTGATCATTTATTCTTATACTATATTGCCCCAGTCTATTTCCTGATAATTTTTCTAATCGATTTCCAGGTGGAACTTTTAAACTTTCGACATACATAACTGAATTTAGTATTTCTAATTTCATTCTTGCTATTCTTTCAATAGACTGAAATTTACTAACATAAATGTCATTAAATAATTTTTCTGTATATTTGCATTTAAATGTACGTATCATTATAGTATGATATGATGTGTTACGTCATATGTCAATAAATTTTATTTATAACTAATTTGTTAAGGAAGAAATATGAAACTTTTATCGAAGATATTATTTATAAATAAATCTCTAAAAAAATTAAAAGGCATATTGCCTAAGCCAGGGTGGCCTATTTCATGTGAAGAAATGAATGAGATAATTAAAGACCAAGTTGTGGAAAAGAATATAGCCTAACTAACCGCTTTTGCCATTTTTGGTCTAGGTGGTGTTCACAGACTTTGCCAGCAATAGAATAAGCATGAATTATTGATAAATGCTTAACTTGGTCGTAGATTTGTTCGCTAATAATGGCAACGTGCTGTGGGTTTTTGGCAAATGAGAATAATGCAATGTCACCGATTTGGGCCTTACTTAGGTCCTTGCCTAGGTTAAGGAGGTGCGCATTAATTATATTATATAAGTCATTGCCATTAGGTAAAGGCGAATAATTAGTTTGATCGCAATTGCTAATAAGTTGACCAGTTTTTGAATATAGCTTTAAATTACTGGCCACCCCTACCACTAAGCCAATACAATCACAGCCGCCATTATGGGCAGCACAAATTTTTATTCGGCCTTGATGATGGAAGGAAGTGCCAAGCCAGCTTTTGGCTTCGGTAATTATTTTTTGACGTATAGAATGGTTGATAGGTTGCATAAAGATACCGTATATAAATAGAAAAATGGATTGCTTCGTCGCGTAAGAACGCTCCTCGCAATGACGGTTAGGGTTTATAGATATAATTTATTTTTTCTTCTAACCAGGTACGCGTAGATGGAGTTAAGCGATCGTATAAAGAGTTAAATACATCTTGATGATAATCATGTAACCATTTTTTCTCAAGCTGGGTAAGAATACTAAAATCAACCAAACGTGGTTCAATAAAAACTTTGGTTAAAGGTTCAAAACGTAAGAAATTAGAATAATCAGCTTTATTTACAAAGACCAAATTTTCAATGCGAATACCGTAAGCATTTGTTTGATAATATCCGGGTTCAATTGAGAGAGTCATTCCTGGCTGTAATGACATCATATTATCTGCTCTAATGCGTTGAGGGCCTTCATGGACAAAAAGAAAATTACCCACACCATGACCAGTACCATGAGCATAATTTTTACCTTCAAGCCAAAGCGCGGACCTAGCAAGGCTATCAAGCTGCGAGCCACGTGTTCCATAAGGAAAAACTGCTGCTGCTAAATTAATATGACCTTTTAACACTAAGGTGAAATTGTGAATTTGTTCAGCAGTTGGTATGCCAATGGCTGCTACACGCGTAACATCGGTAGTACCACCGTAATATTGGCCGCCAGAATCAATTAATAATAAATTATTGCCAGTAATGTTTTTATTGGTTTTTTCTGATGAATGATAATGGACAATTGCACCATTTTCAGCAAATCCCATGATGGTAGCAAAGCTTGGAGCAATAAAATTTGGTTGTTGTTTACGAAACTCAAGTAACTTTTCTGTAGCAGATAATTCGGTAATGTTAGTTTTTTGGTAATTTTGCTCAAGCCAACATAGAAATTCTGTTAAGGCGATTGCATCTTGAAGGTGAGCTTCAATAGCGCCATTAATTTCTACCTGATTCTTACAAGCTTTAGGTAATTCACAAGGGTCAGGTTTTAAAACAGCATTTGGTAATTGCTGTATAAACCAATAAGAAGAACTTGGACTAAGCTGTATTTTTTGTGTAGTTAATTTTTTTAATTCTCCGCTTAATTCATTGAATAGTTTTATATCTATTTGATTTTGCTTCAAGTAAGTAATAATTTCTATGCTAGGCTGAGATTCTAAAAATAAGGTCATCTTCCCAGTTTTATAAGCAATTAAATAACCAAAGATATTGGGGTTATATTCAAATTCTTTTTGCCGTAAATTTAATAGCCAGGAAATGGAATCAAGAGCAGTAATAATATAAGCATCAATATTTTCTTTTTGCAAATATTTTATTGTATTTTTCTTTTTGTAATCAATATCTTGACCGGCATACTTAATATCATATATAAATATATTATTTAAAGATTGTAATTGATTATCAGACCAAATTGAATCGACTAAATTTTCTGTAACAGGAGTAAAAATACAATTAGTATAATCTAATAAAAAGCGATTGTAAAAATCGACTGAATGTAATTGTGGGTCAAAACCTATTTTAAAATTAGCATTATTACTTAAATTAAATATAGCTTCTTGAAAATTAACTACAGTATATTCGATAATCTGGAAACCTGAATCAAGTTCTTTCTCAGCTTGTAATAAATAACGGCCATCAGTAAAGAATATTTTTGCGGTTTGGGTAATTAAAGCGAGACCGTTAGAGCCAGAGAAATTGGTTAAATATTTTAACCGCGCACGGCGCTCTGTAACATATTCACTTTGAAATTCATCATTTGATGGAACAATATAAGCATCAATATTGTATTTTTTCAATAACTTGCGTAACTGATCTATTTTATCCATTTATTAGCTCTTGCCATTGTTGCTCATTTAAAATTTTTACTCCTAACTCTTGAGCTTTAGTTAATTTACTTCCAGCCTCTTCACCAGCAACTACATAATCAGTTTTAGCCGAAACTGAAGATACCACTTTAGCGCCTAAAGATTCAGCTAAAGCTTTAGCTTCGTCCCTGGTCATTGTTGAAAGGGTGCCAGTAAAAATTATAGTTTTACCGGACAAAACAGTAGCCATAGCTTTGCTTTCATAAGAAGTGATATTTAAAATTTGGCCTAATTGCTTAACGATGTCGCAATTATAATTATGATGAAAGAAATTGCGTAATGAAGTAACCACTTTCATACCAATCCCATCTACACTATCTAGATCCTCTATAGCCTCAGTATTATCATTAGCAATTTGCTGCATATGTTTATAGAAATTATCAAAAGTAATATAATGCTTAGCCATCATTTTGGCATTCATTTCTCCAATATATCTGATCCCAAGCGCATAAATAAACTTCTCTAGTGGCACAGTTTTAGCATTACGAATTGCATGATAGAGATTTTCTACGGACTTCTTGCCCCAGCCAGGAAATTCAGATAGCTTTTGTAAATTTTCCTGATTATCAGCTAATAAGAAAAAATCCACTGGTGTTTTAACCAAACCTTGTTCGTAAAGAAACAGAATGTGATTATCACCTAAACCTTCAATATTTAAAGCGCCTCTCGTAACAAAATGACGCAAATGTTCAGTAATTTGAGCTTGGCATTTTAGCTCCCCGCTACAACGAATCGCTACTTCTTGTTCATCGATAATGAGTTCGCTTCCACATACTGGACAAGAAGTAGGAAAAATAAATTTTCTGCTATCTTGTGGCCTTAATTTAAGGTCAACTGCTAAGATTTTAGGTATAACGTCTCCCGCACGTTCAATAATTACTGTATCACCTACTCGTGCATCTAAGCGCTCAATTTCATCTTGATTATGCAAAGATGCTCTTTTAACGATTACTCCTCCAATATTGATTGGTTCTAATTCAGCAACTGGAGTTAAAGTACCAGTACGACCAACTTGGATTGTGATTGCTTTTAAAATTGTTTTAGCTTGTTCAGCTGGAAATTTATGAGCAGTAGCAAAACGAGGTGAGCGCGACACAAAGCCTAAACGTTCTTGTAGAGCAAAAGAATTTACTTTATAGACCACACCATCAATATCATAAGGTATTTCTGATCTTTTATTATAAACATTATTATAAAATTTTTTAATTGCTTCAAAAGAATCAGTCAAAAGATGTAAGTTAGAAACGCTAAATCCCAGTTCTTTCAGTTTGTTTAATAGCCCTTCTTGCGTAGTTGCTATAGGCTCACTAACTTCACCTAAAGCATAAACAAAATATTTAAGGCGGCGACCTTTGGTAATTTCTGGATCTAATTGACGCAAAGAACCAGCTGCTGCATTACGTGGATTAGCAAAAGGCGGTTGTCCTAGTTTTTTACGTTCCTCATTTAACTGTTCAAATTCATCAATTAATAAAAAAACCTCACCTCTTACTTCTAAGGTTTTTACAGAAGTATCAATTTTCAAAGGGAAGTTCTCGATCATTTTCAGATTTTCGGTAATGTCTTCACCAATATAACCATCTCCTCGCGTAGCACCATATTTAAATTGACCATTTTCATACATGGCAGTAAAAGATAAGCCATCAATTTTTAATTCACAAACTATCCCTAATGGTTCTTCATTGGCTAGACCCAAAAATCTTCTAATTCTAGTCAAGAAGTCCGCTACTTCTTCATCAGAAAAACAATTACTTAAAGAAAGCATCGGTTTTTTATGTTCTATTTTATCGAAACCACTAGCTACTTCACTCCCGACTTTATTGCTAGGACTATCAAAACGTTTAAGGTGAGGAAATTTTTTTTCAATCTGTTGATTACGTAAAAAAAGTTTGTCCCATTCAGCATCGCTGACTAAAGGAGCATTATGGATATAATAATACTCATTATATTTAGCAATAGTTTTAGCAAGATACTCCAACTCTTTAGCTGCTTCGAGTTCAGTGAGCCCTAAAATTGGGGTGTTTAATGAAGATGGCTGAGCTTCTGCATTCATATATTATTTTATTTTTTGTAACCTTTGGATTAATTCATCTGCAGTTAATAAAGTTCCGTTTGAATCAAGACCTGCAGCTTCAAATGTATCTGCTATATCATCTAAATATAATTCTAACGCTTCTTTAATGTAAAAACTTTTTGACCTTTTAGTAAGCTTAGCCAATTGACTAAGTTTTTCATCCATTTCCTGAGGTAATTTAATCGAAACCATTTTCACCTTTATTAGTTTATTATCTAATAAATGTAATGCATAGTAGATGGTTTAGCAATCTTTTGTAGCACTACACATACTAAATGTTTAGATGGATTGCTTCGTCATGCAAGAGTATTACTCGCAATGACGATTATCCCTCAGTTATCACAAGGGAGAAAAGTGACGGCGGCAATCCATGGTACAGTTACGTTAGGAAGATGTAGTTAGTATGTAGGGATTGCTTCGTCGTGCAAAAGTACTCCTCACAATGACGGAGGAAAATGACACTTGCTCGAGACAAAACTAAAACAATTATTCTTCTTCGTGGTGCTGTCTTTCGTATTTTTCGTGACGTTCTTGCGCTTCTATACATAAAGTTGCTATCGGACGAGCTTCTAGACGTTTAATCCCTATAGGATCACCGGTTTCTTCACAATAACCATAATCACCAGAATCTATTTTGGTGAGCGCGTATTCAATTTTATCAATTAACTTACGATAACGGTCTCTTGTACGTAGTTCGAAGGCAGTATCAGACTCTACAGTTGCACGGTCATTGATATCTGGCTCATTTAAATTTTCTTCCTTTAAATGTTCCATAGTTTCACGAGCTTCATCAAGTAACTCTGCTTTCCAATCCAACAATTTTTTCTTAAAATAAGCTAATTGTTTAGGATTCATATATTCTTCTTTTTCTGATGGCTTATATCCTTCTTCTAACTCTATCACTTCACCTCCGTAATTCACTTATTAATCTCGAATAGAAACCTATACCCTAAATTCAATTATTGAGCAATAGGATTTTTATAAAGCGCTTTTTACCTGCTGCTAAAATTAGCTCATGGTTACTAAAATCAGCAACAGTTATTTTATAATATTCATCTGTTACTTTTTCATTATTAAGTTTAGCACCACCACCATTAATTAATCTTCGAGCTTCACTATTAGATGAAGTAAGCCCTGAACGTGTAAATAATTCACATAATAATAATCCATCGCTTAATTCATCAGATTTAATTTCATATTTCTTTATGCCTTCCATGCTGCCTTTTTCAAATACATTTTGTGCAGTTTGTGCAGCTTGGTCAGCATTTTCTTGGCCATGGCATAATTTGGTAGCCTCAAAAGCTAATAGTTTTTTATATTCATTGATATTGGTTGATTTATCTTGTTCTAACTTATGAATTTCTTCAAGTGGTAAATCAGTATATAAACGCATAAAACGAAAAACATCTGCATCTTCAACGTTACGCCAAAATTGGTAATAATCATATGGCGATAAAAGATCTTCATTTAACCAAATTGCTCCAGCTACAGTTTTACCCATTTTAACTCCAGAAGCGGTAGTAATTAATGGAGTAGTTAAGCCATAAACTTCCTTGTTATTAATCTTACGAGTTAATTCGATACCATTAACAATATTTCCCCATTGATCAGAGCCACCACATTGAAGAATACAATTATGATCACGATTTAAAATCATAAAATCATAAGCCTGCAAGATCATATAATTAAATTCAAGAAAGCTTAAACTTTGATCACGCTCTAACCTAGCTTTAACACTTTCAAAACTTAACATACGGTTTATAGAAAAATGACGACCATAATCACGCAAAAAGCTCATATAATTTAAGTGATCAAGCCACTCGGAATTATCCACCATAATAGCATCTGTTGGCCCACTACCAAAATTAACAAATTTAGAAATAGATTTTTTTATACCTTCAGCATTTTTAGCGATATCTTCATCTGAAAGTAATTTACGAGCTTCATCTTTAAAAGATGGATCACCAACTTTAGTAGTGCCGCCCCCAATAAGAACTATCGGCTTAATATTATGTTTTTGCATCAAACGAAAAATCATAATCTGCATTAAACTGCCAACATGTAAAGAAGTAGCAGTAGCATCAAACCCGATATAGGCTGCAGGATTTTTTGAATTGAGTGAAGCAACTAGGGCTTCTTCATCAGTACATTGATAAAAGAAGCCCCGGTCTTTAAATTCAGCTAAAAAAGCTAAACCGCGATTATTTTGCATTGTCTAGAGGAATAGAAGTTTCAGGTATTACAACTGTATTAGCATCTGCAGGTACAGTAATAGTTTTTGCTGGCACTTCAACTACTGCCATAGCTTTTACTGGCACAGTTACTTCAACAACTCCTGTTTTTTCAAATGAAAGTTGTAATCTAATTTTATCACCTGGAACTAAAACTTCTTTTAAATTGAAAAGCATGATATGTAAGCCTTTTGGTGCTAAATCAACTTGTTGGCCTGCAGGAATTACGATCTTGTCGATACGTACCATATGATCTACACCTTTATCATCAGTTACGGTTTTATGTAATTCTGCTTTACGTGCTTGCGGAGATTTAACTTCCATCAATACATCAGATTCATTAGTAGGATTGACTAAATACATATAAGCAGCACTAGTTTTTGTTCCACCCATGGAAGGCCTTGCCCATGGTTCCTGGACTTGCACTCCATTGACACCAGAAGCTGCAAATGCAGTAGGAATAGCTAATAATAAAATTGTGATTATTGTTGTGATTCGTGTTAACATGACGACCTCCTTTAAACGTTGATAACACTTTCAGGAATATAATACTATAGTTGAAAATGCAAGGAATAATTAATCGTGATTATAACAAGATATTATTTCCTAATCAATATTGCCTCTAAAATTAATTCTTACTTCCCTCTTAGCTTTAATGAGTTGAATATATCTATAAACTTTACCTGCTATAGATTCATTAAACAATAAAGGATTTAATTTATCTGCCGGAGCTTTTGCAGCTAAAGTATCGATTTCCATATAACCTTTTTCTGGAGTTAATACCTCTTTTGCTGATCCAGTTTGATACAAAGCTTCTGGTTGAGAAGAAACAATCAATATTTTAATATTTTTTGCTTCTGGGTGGGTCTTATGATAAATTTCATCAAATTTTACAAGAGTATCTTTAGTATTTCCTCTTTTGCCATCATGGCCCCTACCTACTTCAATTATATTCTGAGTATCAATATTAATTCCTGCAGCTTTTATTGTTTCAATTGTCATATCAACTTCAGTAGGAATTTTTACTCCCATTTTTCTAAAATGTGCATACATAGCTTGTCTTAATTGATCTAATTCCTTAGATTTAGCTATTGCTTCTTCCCTAGTTCTTATCGTATCATTTTGTATTAAATCTTTAGGAAAATGATCATTAAAATAACCATTAATATCTTGTTCGCTATCATTGGTCCTTGCAGCTAATAGCCTAGCCATAGCAGGCTCTTCTAAAGGCCACAATTCACGGTTACTAGTTAAAACGTATATAGGACCAGTATTATTTCTTGTATTCATAATGGCTATTAAAGAATCTAAACGAGCTTCAAAATTATTCTCAGTGGAGCCTAACAATAAAATTGCATCATATGCCTTGCTCGCAGGTGGTTGAATTTCTTCAATCATATTTAGGGCATCATAACGTTTTAATAATTCAATGCTTAAAAGATTATCTTCATGTAAACGCGCATCTACTCCAAGCATTGACCTTTCAACATTTTGCGGCCGCCATAGATGAGCTTGCATTAAAGAATTTACTTGTTCAATATCTATTTCTTGAGTTTTAAATTCTTCTATCTTTTCAGCAGTTAATAATTGATCTGGTAAGCTTTCTGTAAAACATCCAAAAAAATACATTATTTGAATTACAGCTTCTTGTTGTACAGGAGTGATCCAGTCTAATTCAGATAACGTAGATGTTAATGTGATCATAGATTTTTTATTATGTTGATGATTATCAGAATAAGCAAAATTATTTAAGAATAAGTTAAAGATTAGAAATATTATGAAAGAACTTGTTTTTGTATTCAATTTTTACAGTTCATTTAAAAAATGGTGCCCCTGACCTGACTTGAACAGGTACGTTCTTGCGAACTGCAGATTTTGAGTCTGCCGCGTCTACCAATTCCACCACAGGGGCTTAAAAGCTTAGGTGAGCTCATTATATGAAGATTTCAAGTAAAGTCAAAAAGTAATTTAAATAAGGTGGATTGCTTCGTTACATAAGAACACTCCTCGCAATGACGATCTTCCTTATCCGTCATCGCGAGCCAACTTTAGTTGGCGTGGCGATCCATGGTTCGGTTAATGGTTAGGTATGTGTGGATGCTTCGTTGCATAAGAATGCTCCTCGCAATGATGTAGGGGGTAATACGCTTCCTGAAAATAACAAATTTTGTTATTCAACTAAACTCTCAAATTCATCGATATAGCTTGAAATAATATCCAAACCAATTTGCCAGAAATTTCCTTCTTTAGCGTTTAAGCCAAAACGTTGCAATAGCTCGTTATAATGTTCTGTGCCCCCTGCTGATAAAACTTCAATGAATTTTTCAACAAATCCTTCAGGCTTTTGGGTATAATTTGCATATAATGAATTGACCAAACAATCAGCAAAAGCATAAGCATATACATAAAAAGGTGTATGAATAAAATGCGGGATATATTGCCAAAAATATTTATAGTTCTCTGCAAAATTAAATATTGGGCCTAAACTTGCTTTCTGACTCTCTAACCAAATATTACCTAATTGCTCAATACTAATTTCCCCATTTTTACGCTCATTATGCACCCCCAGCTCATATTCGGTAAAAGCTATCTGCCGTACTACGGTACTAAGCATATCATCAATTTTATGAGCCAAAATTGATTTTTTTACTTTTATATCCGATTGTTGAGCAAGCAGCATTTGGAAAGTTAACTGTTCGCCAAAGATTGAAGCTGTTTCTGCTAAAGTTAAAGGAGTACTAGCCATTAAAGCACCCTGCTTTGCTGAAAGCACCATATGGACGGCATGACCTAATTCATGTGCTAAAGTCATTACGTCTCTTGCTTTACCTTGATAATTTACAAGTACATATGGATGGACACTAGGCACTACTGGGCAAGCAAACGCTCCAGCATATTTGCCGGGTCTTACAGCTGCATCTATCCAATTATTATCAAAAAATTGCTGAGCAATTTGTGCCATCTGTGGTGAAAATTTTTGATATGCAGTAAGCACTATTTCTTTTGCTTTTTCCCATGGAATATATTCTTCTTCTACCTGTACAATTGGCGCTAGCCTATCCCAATATTCTAAATATTCTAAATTTAAAATTTTAGCTTTCAGTTTATAAAAACGATGAGACAACTTACCATAATTATTTTTGACAGTGTTAATTAAGCTTTCAACTGTTTTATCTTCAACGAAATTATCAACGTTACGAGCAGAAATTGGCGTAGGAAATCCTCTTAAATTGTCATTAATTTGTTTATCTTTAGCAATGACATTAGTAATAGTAGCAAAAATTTTACCATGTTTAACAAATTGCTGTTCTATTGCTTTAGCAGCTTTTTCTCTAATTTTGCGATCTGTCGACACTAGTAATTGAAAAATTTCAGGATTAGTGAGGTGTTTACCTTCAAATTCAAATCTTATATCTGCTTGGGTTTCATCAAATAATTTTACCCAAGATTGATTACTGGTAATATATTTCTGATGTAGAATCTGCTCTTGCTCATTAGATAATTGATATGGCTTCATTATCCGCACATCCCTTAGCCATGGTTTATAATGCACTAAATTTTTATCTTGAAGTTTGACGGCTAAATCTTCTTCTGAAATTTGATTTAATTCTAAAGTATAAAAAATTAAATGCTGGCTAATATTATTGATTTTTTCACTAATATTTTGATAAAAGGCACTGTGCTTGGTATTTGATTGGTCAGTAGCATAAACTAAAAAAGCATAACTGCCTATTTTGCCAAGTAAATCATTGATTTTTTCTAATTGGACAATTGACTGATAAAGCTTTTGTGCAGATAATTCTTTTACCTTACCTTTATATTCCTTTTCAAAATCTTTACATTGTTTTTCACTTTTAGCTAAATTTTCACCCAAAACAGGAGAATCTATAGACGTATACAAATCATCTAAATTCCAACCTGGTAACTGATCGTTATCCTTAGTTATACCCATGTACCCTCCTCTAATATTTGTGTAATATTATCAACATAATCTACTCTTTGAACTATGCAAGTGCAAACTTGTATTTGTTTAAGTTAGATATATAATATAATAAAATTTGTTAGATTAAATTAGGTAAGATATGAAGAAGAAAAATGATAATGGCTATATAATCGTCGTAGGTAATGAAAAAGGCGGGGCTGGTAAAACCACCTCAACTATGCATTTGATTGCTTCTTTACTTAAACTTGGGTTTAAAGTAGCAAGTATTGATACTGATCATCGTCAGGCTTCTCTTTCTCGTTATTTAGAAAATCGCAATCAGACAATTAGTAAAAATGATTTAACTTTACCTACTTCTACTCATTATAGAACTTCTGCTAGTAAACACAGGTCTTTAGAAGATATTGAAAAAGAAGAACAAGATGAATTAATGAGTATTATTGAAAAGGAAAAGGTCAATAATGATTTTATTATAATAGATACGCCAGGTAGTAATAGCCATTTATCTAGTTTAGCTCATTCTCACGCTAATACTATTATCACACCAATTAATGATAGCTTTGTCGATTTAGATTTATTAGCCTTAGTTGATGGCGATAATCTAAATATCGTCAAACCAGGAATTTATAGTCAAATGGTTTGGGAACAAAAAATTGAGCGTGCTAAGCGACAACAAGATTCGGTTGATTGGATAGTAATGCGCAATCGTTTAAATTCAACGGATGCTAAAAATAAGCGTAATATGGAAAAAGTGGTTGAGCAGCTTTCAAAACGAATTGGATTTAGGGTATCGCCAGGATTTGGAGAACGAGTAATTTTTAGAGAGTTATTTTTAAAAGGATTAACTTTATTAGATTTACTTGACCCTAAGCTGAAATTTCAATTTAGTCTATCACATATTGCTGCAAGACAAGAGCTGAGGAACTTTATTCGATCATTGAATATTGCTAAGATTAATCAAGCATTAGAGAATAATAATTTATAAAGGCGGATTGCTTCAGAGCATATGAATGCTTCCCGCGACGACGGTTAGAACGAATATGACAAAAAAACGCCAAAATAAATTTGGCGTTTTTACAAAGCTCAGATAGTATTTAGGTTAAGCACCTACATGATAACACTCACAAGCAGTATTATTATCATTTCCTAAAAGTGTTTGTTCTGCACGATCTCCAGACAAATGCTGTGCTGCAAAAACTTCAGATAAATATTCTAATATTTCTACTTGTGCAGTAGTCATAGCAACTGTTTTAGCGCAGCCTGTTACCTTAACACCGCTATCAACTATTAATTGTACCATATCTTGCTGACCATCAACTATAGCTCTATAAAGATGACCCTCTTGAGGCTTAGCACCATGTGTTACAACAAATTGAGCAATTTCATAAGAGCGAAGAGTTAAAGCGTCACTAAAACTAAAAGGACCAACTTCAGCACCATTAACAGCAGCAGCTCTTACTGCTTCTATTCCTTGCTTCATAACATTGTAACTAATATATTGTGGTTTATTATCTGACATTTTATTTCTCCTATTGAATTATTTAATATCAATAATTTATAATTATTAATATTTTTGTAGCATAATGAATTCTTTTAATAAAGTCAATTAATTTTTGTATATAGCTTTAAATTATCTAAGCATGGATTGCTTCGTCGAGCTAGCGCTCTCCTCGCAATGACGGAATAAACGTGTTAATCCATTTAAATTTTTAACGTATAAGTCAGAAACTCTTCTTCTTTCCTATATCCCAATGATTTATATAATTTTTGTGCAATAGTATTGGAGATAGCGGTTTGTAAAACTACTTTAACCACACCCTCTTCCTTAGCAAATTGTTGAACAAATTGTAAAAGCTGACGAGCAACTCCATTTTTACGATGTTCTGGTTTTATATAAAGATCATTTAATATGTAAATTTTACTTGTGCCAATTGAGGTAAAACTTGGATAAATTTGTACAAATCCAATAGCTTCAGATTCGGCTTCGTTAGTTACTAAAAAAATAATAGAATCAGAGTTTTGTAACCTTTGCTTGATAAAGTTTTCAGCTCGAATTAAATCAGAAGGTTGATTATAAAATACGCGATAAGCATCAAATAAAGGTGCTATTAGATTAAGATGAGTTTTTTGCGCACGGATAATTTTCACAGCTATCTCCAGATATTTAAACATGTAAAACATTACTGGGTTTTTATTTTTATTGCTAGCAAATTTGTATGGATTGCTTCGTCGTGTAAAAGCACTCCTAACAATAACTCATCTATTGTAATTTCGAATAAACATAACCTCAGGGCCTATTCACGAAGCTATTTGAATTATAGTTTAGTATTCATCTTCTGGTGGAACATCACCTAGTGTAGGCGGACATCTTAAATATGTGAAACTTATTGAATGAAAATCTTTATTCCCAAAAATTAGACGAAATTTACTGAAGCAAAGTGGACTAGTAGAAAGTTCAGGTCTTTCATCTGGTAAGCAAGCAAGAGTTTTATTTAAATAATGTTGAAGAAGATTAGGACTCATTTATCCCTTTTAATTACGATATTACCAATATACTATTAATTACTAATTCACTAAGCATATTCTGCTTGTGTTTAAGTTATTATATAATATTATAACTAAGAGGAAAGGACAACAGGAAATGCGTAATAATTGGTTATTATTTTTTATTTTTATTGGTCTATTAACTGGCACAATTCTATTATTAAGTAATAATTTTCCTGGCGCACTTGAGGGCGTACAAGATTATGGTAATTTAATTAGTTTTGTAGCTTTATTGATGCTCATTACAGCTGGCATTTTTCGAGGTAATATCAATTGGACTTTCCTATTAAAAACCAGTGTAATCTGGTTAGCAATTGCTTTTGTATTATTAGCTGGCTATAGCTATCAATATGATCTTAAAATATTTTTTAACCGTATTGCCGGTAATATCGCGCCTTCTTTAGCCCAGAATAATGGTAATGGCTCAGTAACAATATATGCAGGACAAAATGGTCATTTTATAGTTAATGCTTTGGTAAATGGCGCTACTGTCCAATTTTTAGTTGATACTGGCGCAAGTGATGTAGTTTTAACTTATGCTGATGCCCAGCGAGCCGGAATTGATACTTCTACTTTAAATTATAACTCTATTGTGCAAACAGCAAATGGCACAACTAGCACAGCCTTTGTCACCCTCAATCAGATTCAAATTGGCAGCATAATAGTAGCTAATGTTCCAGCCGGTATAAGCCAAATTAACAATTTAGATATGTCTTTACTTGGTATGAGTTTTTTAACTAAGCTTGGTAGTTATAATGTTAGCCAAGGTGTGCTAACTATGAGCCAATAGTTATCGGTTCTAATATTTCTTCAGCAACTATTCTCAAAAAATTTTTACGGTTAAAACTATCAATAATTTTGATTATAGCAAAAACTTGATTATTATATCTAATTCTCATGTTTTGGTTTAGATCCGGCTTATATCTTATTGTAAATTGGTAGAAATTACTACTTACAACTCTTTTAGCTAATGCTACTTCACTACCAATTAAACGACGATTAAATAGCGATTCCATTTTTGCCCAACATTGGTATTTAACTTGCCAAATTTGACTAAATCCCCCCTCCCTCATCAAAAACTTGTTTTGCTTCTTCAATAATAATTTTACTTGCTAAAATAGATGTTAGATTCATTTAATTTCCTTATATATACAATTAAAGGTGGATTGCTTCGTCGCATAAGAATGCTCCTCGCAATGACGGAAAGTGGTAAGCGCCTAGCGTAATGCGGTTATCACTCGTAATCGGGAGAGAGAAAAGCGACCGCGGCGATCCATATTCCAATCAAGTAAGGAATGCATTTATAAGGTATATATGGATTGCTTCGTCGGGCGGATGCCCTCCTCGAAATGACGGAAATAGCGTAATGACGATAGGTAATTAATAATGGGTAATTTTACAGCTCTGATTTATCTTCATTCACCTTTCCAGCTAAATCTTGATCTGAAAAAATATGCTGCATTACTATACACTCAAGCATTAAACCAGTAGCTGTTATCCCAGGTACAAAGCCTATAGCCAAAGGCAAAGCTTCTGGATGATTATCTAGAACACTGCCTGCTTTAGGGTTTAATAACAAAGAAGAAAACACTTTAAACGTACCTGAACCAATAATTAGATTACTAGACCACATAGTCAATCTGCATGCAAGACTACCATTAGGGCAGCATACTTCATATCCAGAAAAAGTTAATTCAGATGATTTTGTTTCATTTACAGTAGCTTGGTTTGACATAAATGTTTTCATTAATAACTATGATCACTAATTAACATAATAATTGGCATTTAGCTACTTATTATTTAATTTAAGCGAATGTTGCGATAAGGAGCGTAAAGAATAAGGCTAGCTTGAGGTAAGCTTGAAAGGTGGCGATTATCATACATACTGGATATATGATTCAGAATTCCCAGCTTTATTGGTTCAGGGATAATAGATGCATCCTCATAACCAGCATAATAATGCACACCTATAGCCTTACTTATAAATGGCACAACTAACTCTACTTGTTTATGGCGTTCATTTAAGAAATATAAGTCTTTTTCAAGATCTTTTTTGCTTTTATCTTCATTCCTAAGAAAAACTTTCTCGAGCTTAATTATAGGCCAGTATTTTAATGGAATAGAGCTACCGCAAAAATCAACTGTAATTTGTTCGACTTCTTGCGTACTAAGGCAAAAACCTAAATATTTTTCAGCCATTAATACGGATGCAGCCATCATTGAATGGAGTATTTTATCTTCATCCGAATCATTAGCATCAAGACGTAAATAATGCTTTACTTGATCTAGGGTAATAATTTGTTGTTCGCCACGGCTTAAAATTGTTGTGTTGTTAATATTCATGTTTCCTCCTCTTAAGTTAATTTAATTAATGAAGCTAGAACACTGGCCCAAAAAGCCATCATTGTGCCAAGCTTGATAATCATACGCATTTCTAGTTTTTCAATTTCATGACGCAACACCGTAATATCCGATTTAGTTGCAAATTTTTGAGATTTATTTTTAGTAAAATTATTGATAGTTTCGATTATAATGCCTGCTAATTGCCGGGAAATTCCATGGTCAATTAAACGGTTCATATAATAATCTTTAATCGTAGAACGAGTTCGAGTTTTCATATGGATAATGTTGATTTAGATGAAAAAATTAAGAGATGATTCGATTTAGAGAAAATTGGTATAGGACGTATATAGATAAAAAAATAGGCCCGTGTAAATGGAGGTATACACAGGCCTATCAGAGGAGACAACTTGTTGTTTCAATCATTTGGTGATTAAAAACACACCCTCTTTCTATCATAAGTTTTAGTATTTGTCAAGGCAAAAGTAAAAGAATTTTTACTTTTCTTAAATCTTTCTTCCTATTTATTATTAATTTATTTACAAAGTAGGTAATTTAGCTAAGGATTCACCTTTGCTAGTATATAGAATTTCACCAGCACTTTCTAAGGTCAAATTATATCCTTCTTCTTCAGCGTAATTTCCTATTCGTTCATAAGAACTAATAATAAATATGCCAGTTAAAATATCTCCATTTCCAAAACATAGTAAAAAATTCGCCGGTTTATTGGCAAAAGCATGTTGCCTAAGGATAATTTCAGATTGAGCATCAGTAAAAATACCAGAACCAGCAATGGTTACAGAACTGATTCCTGCATCGAATAGAAGTTGACGCCACTTACCAGATTCTTTATGGCTAGAATCGATGATTTGATTGTTAAGTAAAAATTTAGTGGTCCGCATACCGCCGATAGTAATATATTGTTCTGGTGACAGACCCCGACCAATTTTTAATAAAACCAAAGAACCATTTTGAGCTACCATAAGTTACTCCTTATTATAAATTTCTTCGACTAATAATTTAAATTTACTAATCACTCGATAAATTTTGGCATCATTCATAATGTCTAACTCCATTTGCTTAAAATTAATTTCGCCAATATGGCAATTTTCTAAGAAAACATCACTCTTGGTTAGGGTTTGTTTTATTATCTCTGCCCAAGATAAGATTTCTTGCAGAGTATTGGTTTGGGAATAAAGATGAATATCATTATATAATTGTAAACGCGTAACAGTTTTTAATGAATTATCCATCACCATAAATTTACCCAAGTAAATATAAGGAAAAGGCGTATTCTTAGGAATTTGATGGAAAATTGATAGTTTATCTTGGTTAAGTTGCGGATTGTTTTTTAAAGTTTGATATAAATAACGTTGCACTTGCCAAATAATATTATTGGCAAAAGGATTTTCTTTTGACTGTGGCATAAAAATAATATTTAAGGGTTAAGCTGCCTTAAAGAGGCATAGACAAGTGTTTGATAATAAAAATTATAGGAGAATTTGGTAAATAGGACATAGCACTTACCAATTTTAGAAAAATATCATGGCCAAATCCAGTTTGTCAAGTAACCGAGGCAAAGATTTTTGAGATGGATTGCTTCGTCGCATAAGAATGCTCCTCGCAATGACGATAGTTGGGAATAATGATGAAAGAGAATGGGGCACCTCATCGCAATGGCAGAGTTGGTATGGAGGCTTTAGAGTTGACAGTATCTAACATTTGCTTTAAATTAATCCTTTAATTTTTAATTTAATTAACGCTAATCATTATAAATTTCGATAATGCAATAATTGCTTAAACAATTAACGAGAAAATCATGACATCATCAATAGAACAAACCTTGGCTAAAAAGCGCGGCGCAGCTTTAATGGGTGGAGGAGCAAAAAGAATTGAAGCTCATCATGCAAAAGGCAAACTCACTGCAAGAGAACGAATTGAAGTTTTATTAGATCCTGACTCATTTGAAGAATTCGGCATGTTAGTTGAACATCGCTGTACTAACTTTGATATGGCCTCTTCTACTATTCCTGGAGATGGTGTTGTTACCGGAAATGGTCGAATTAACGGTAGGCAAGTATTTGTTTATAGCCAAGATTTCACAGTGCTAGGTGGCTCATTAAGCGAGACTAATGCTCAAAAAATTTGCAAAATTATGGACATGGCTCTTAAAGTGGGCGCACCAGTTATTGGAATTAATGATTCTGGTGGCGCTAGGATTCAAGAAGGTGTTGATTCTTTAGGCGGATTTGGCGAAATTTTTCAACGCAATGTAGATTGCTCAGGAATCATTCCACAAATTTCATTAATTATGGGCCCTTGTGCTGGCGGCGCAGTTTATTCACCAGCGTTAACTGATTTTATCTTTATGGTTCAAGATAATTCTTATATGTTTGTAACTGGCCCAGATGTAGTAAAAACTGTGACTCATGAAAATGTATCTCAAGAAAAACTTGGTGGCGCTTATACTCATAGTGTTAAAACCGGCGTAGCTCATGCAGCTTTTGAAAATGATATTCATGCTTTATTACAAACTAGAAGATTATTTAATTTTCTACCACTTTCTAATCGTGAATCAGTTCCAGTAAGACAAACTAACGACCCTGCTGATCGAGTTGATATGTCTTTAACCACTCTTATTCCTAAAGATTCTTCTAAACCTTATGATATGAAGGAACTTATATATAGTATCGTTGATGAAGGTGATTTTTTTGAAATTCATCAGGATTATGCCAAAAATCTTATTGTTGGTTTGGCTACTATGGAAGGAAAAACCGTAGGTATAGTAGCTAATCAACCTATGAGTTTAGCTGGATGTTTAGATATTGACGCTTCGCTTAAAGGAGCCAGATTCATTAGATTTTGCGATGCATTTAATATACCTTTAATCACCTTAGTTGATGTGCCAGGGTTTTTACCAGGAGTTTCACAAGAGCATAACGGTATTATCAAACATGGTGCAAAATTATTATATGCTTACGCCGAAGCTACTGTGCCAAAAATTACTCTAATTACACGTAAAGCTTACGGTGGTGCATATATAGTAATGAATTCTAAGCATTTACGTGGTGACTTAAATTATGCGTGGTTAGATGCAGAAATTGCTGTAATGGGGGCTAAAGGGGCTGTCGAAATCCTGTACAAAAAAGATAATTTAAACGAAGAAGAACTTAATAAAAAAATTGAAGAATATAAAGAAAAATTTACTTCACCATTCGCAGCTGCAGGTAGAGGGTATATTGATGATATAGTGCGTCCACAAAATACTCGCTGGCAATTATGTAGCGCTTTAAGTATGTTAGCTAATAAAAAGGTTGACAAACCTTGGCGTAAACACGATAACCTACCACTATAAGTTATTAATTGAGAGACATAATGCAGAAAAAATTATTTGATAAAATATTAATTGCTAACCGTGGCGAAATCGCGGTACGAATAATAAAAACATTAAAAAAACTGGGTATAAAATCTGTTGCTGTCTACTCTGAATCTGATACTAATTCTTTACATGTAAGCATGGCTGATGAAGCTGTTTTTATCGGTAATTCTCCTGCTACTGACAGTTATCTATCGATTGATCACATAATCTCTGCAATTAGAAAAACGGGTGCACAAGCTGTACATCCTGGTTATGGGTTCTTATCAGAAAATCCTACTTTTGCCCTTGCATTACGGCATGAAAAAGTGACTTTACTTGGCCCTAGCCCTGAAGCAATTAAAGCTATGGGTGATAAGATTGAAGCTAAAAAAATTGCTGAAAAAGCTGGCGTTAATACAGTTCCTGGCTACTTAGGAGTAATTAATGATGCCAAAACTGCTACAAAAATTGCACAGAAATTAGGCTTTCCAGTGATTGTTAAAGCTGCTGCTGGCGGCGGTGGCCGTGGAATGAGAGTGGTAAGAAGCGCTGATGAAATGATCGATTCATTTGAATCAGCTTCTAATGAAGCCAGAAATAGTTTTAGTGATTCTCGAGTTTTCCTTGAAAAATATATCGAAAATCCTCGCCATATTGAAATTCAAGTATTAGCCGATAAATTTGGTAATGCTTTATGTATCGGAGAGCGCGAATGCTCAATTCAGCGCCATCATCAAAAGGTTATCGAAGAAGCACCAAGCCCATTTATCAGTGATAAAACTCGTAAAGCTATGTATAAACAAGCTTTGAAGTTAGTAAAAGAAATTAATTATTACTCAGTAGGTACAGTTGAATTTATTGTTGATAAAAATCAAAATTTCTACTTCATGGAAATGAATACTAGACTGCAAGTGGAGCATTGCGTCACCGAGCTTGTTTATAATATTGACTTAGTCGAACAAATGATTTTAGTAGCAGCTGGTGAAAAACTAAGCTTTAAACAAGATGATTTAAAACCAAATGGCTGGGCTATTGAATCAAGAATTTGTGCTGAAGACCCTGCTCGTGGCTTTTTACCTTCTAGTGGCCGAATTACCGGTTATATTGAACCACCAAAAAACTCTAAAATAAGAGTGGATAGTGGCGTAGCTGAAGGCGGTGAAGTTAGTATGTTCTATGATCAAATGATTTCTAAACTATGTACTTACGCACCCACACGAATGGAAGCTATAGAATTAATGCGCCAAGCTTTAAGTGAGTACGTAATTTTGGGCATATCTCATAATATTAGCTTTCTTGAAGCTATTATGCAAAATCCGCGCTTTATTGATGGCAATATTTCTACCAAATTTATTGATGAAGAATATCCAGACGGATTCTTAGGAGCTGAAATTACTTCTGAAACTACCTTAATTTTCCTTGGGGTTGCCACTCATGTCCATATGACTGAAGCTATAAGGGCTGCTTCTTTAGGCGATAAATATGCTAGTAAAGTTGGTACAAGATGGGTAGTAAATATTGATAATGAATTATACCCAATCATTATTAAGCCAGTGGCTGATGGCTATAATATTCGCTATGAACGTAACCGAATTTATGTGCGCAGTAATTGGGGAATTGGCGCTAGCCTTTTTCGTGGTACAGTTAATAACCAGACAGTTAATGTAAGAATTGAGCCATTATTAAATGGCTATAAATTAACTTATGCTGGCCGTGAAGTTATTGTTTATATTAGATCACCACGCGTTGCTGAGTTAGAGCAATTCATGCCTGTTGCTAATAAAGATAAAATCCAACCAAATTTAGTAGCGCCGCTTTCTGGTATGGTGGTTAAGGTTTTTGTTAACCCTGGAGATGAAGTTAAAGCTGGGCAAAAATTGGTGATTATCGAAGCCATGAAAATGGAAAATGTGATTTGCGCTGAACACCCTGCTAAGATTGGCACGATTCATGTAAATGAGAAAGATCACGTGGCGGTTAATACGGTGCTGATTGATTTCGAGATTTAGTTAAATAACTGGTAAATGAATTGCCTCGTCGGATTTTAGACCTCCTTGCAATGACAATAGTAGCAGATGTCATCGACGAGAAACATTTTAATGCGATGAAGCAATCCATTTTAATTCTCTACTCAAATCTTGATAAGAAACAAACAAACTAGTATAGTTTATTGGCATCTAAAAAAGAAACAAATAAACTAAATTACCTCATGTCTGCTACACCACCAGTATTGTATCTTAAAGACATCTGCCTAAGTCTGGGCAAGGATGAGCTGTTTGCTGATTTAAATCTGCAACTATATAAAAATGACCGGGTGTGTTTGGTTGGTAAAAACGGTTCAGGTAAATCTACTTTGCTTAAAATAATTGCTGGTCTAGTTGAAGCAACCGATGGCAAGATTTTTATTCAGCCTGGCTTAAAGGTTGGTTATTTACCGCAAACTACTATTTTTCCTGAAGAGCAGACTATCTATCAATATGTTTTAAATGATAAACATTCTGATGAGAATAGGTATCTAGCAGATATAATTCTAGAAAAATTAAAAGTTCCTAATAAAGGTTTGATGAAACATTTATCTGGAGGTATGCAGCGCCGAGCTTCTTTGGCTAGATCATTAGTTGAAAATCCTGATATTGTACTTTTGGATGAACCTACCAACCATTTAGATATCGAATCCATTATTTGGCTGGAACAATATTTAAATGAATATAAAGGCAGCGTGATTTGTATTAGCCATGACCGACGTTTTCTGGATAATATTTCCAACAGAACCTGGTGGTTATATAAGCGCCAAATATATAGTAATAATAAAGGTTTCAAATTTTTTGATGAATGGTCGGATATTATTAGGCAGCAACAAATAGCTGAGCTTAAAAAATTACATCAACAATTAGATACTGAAAATGCATGGCTAGCTTACGGTGTTACTGCCCGTAGAAAGCGTAATCAGGGAAGATTAGAAAAATTACACCAATTGCGCGCTAAGCTTAAAAATGAAAATAGTGAATTAAACAAACAAAACCAAACTCTGAAAATTGATGAGTTGAATAAAAAGAATAGCGCCAAAATTGTACTGGAAATGAATAATGTTTCACTTAACTTTTCTCACGAGCAGCAAATCAAAGAAATTCTAAATAATTTTTCAATGAGGATTATTAAAGGTGAACGTATTGGCATTATTGGTGCCAATGGCAGTGGTAAATCCAGCTTTCTAAAATTAATTACTGGAGAACTTAAACCTGATAGCGGTAAGATTAAGTTGGGGGCTAATCTGGAAATTTCTTATTTTGATCAAAATCGCAATTTACTTAACCCTGAAAAAACGCTATGGGAAACTTTATGCCCGAACGGCGGTGATCAAATTAAGGTGAATGACAGATTCATGCATGTGGTGGCTTATCTTAAGAATTTTATGTTCGATTCTAAGCAGGCACATTCACCGGTTTCCAGCTTATCTGGCGGCGAAGCTAGCAGATTACTTTTAGCCAAGCTTTTAGCAAATCCAGGGAATTTTTTAATTTTTGACGAACCGACGAATGATCTAGATATGGATACGCTAGATATTTTAGAAGAATTACTTACCAGTAGTAAAAGCACGATGCTAATCGTTAGCCATGACCGGGAATTTTTAGACAGAATTACCACTAGAAGTTTAGTTTTTAAAGGTGATGGAGAAATTATTGATTATTTTGGTGGTTATAGTGATTATAAAGATTTTCAAAAAATTAGTTTAAATAAGAGTAAAAATCCTACTCAAATCTCTAAATCTGAGAATGATCAAGTTAAAGTTAGTAACAAATTAACTTATACTTTGCAACGTGAGTTGGATTTATTGCCTGGAAAAATAGATAAAATTAATGAAGAAATTGAGCAATTAAATATTATTTTAAGTGACGCTAATTTATTTGATAAAGATCCTGGAAAATTCAATCAAACTATTAAAAATTTTGAAAAGAAAAAGGCAGAACTTGAACAATTTGAACTCAGGTGGCTAGAACTTGCCGAAATGGCTGAACAGTATAAAAATTAAAGCGGATTGCTTCATTGAGCGAATATCCTCCTCACAATGACGGACATAATGTTAAGATAACTTCTTCTTCAATATATCATTCACAGCTTGTGGATTGAGCTTACCACCAGATAACTTCATAACTTGGCCAACAAAGAAACCAAATAGTTTATCTTTACCGGATTTATATTCAGCAACATGTGATGGATTATCTTTGATCACTTGATCAATAACTAATTCAATAGCTGAAAGGTCAGTCACTTGTTTTAATCCTTCTCGCTCAACAATCGCATTAGCGTCTTCACCAGTTTCAAACATAATTTCAAATACTTGTTTAGCAAGTTTCCCTGAAAGTGTATTATCTTCGATTAATTTAAGTAAGCTAACTAATTTAGCAGCGGTAATTTTTGATTCTTGAATTTCAAGATTGGCTTTATTCAATTTAGCGAACAATTCAGCTGTAATCCAATTAGCTGAAAGCTTTGGATCCGCTTGAGCTGCTACTTGTTCAAAAAAATCTGCTACATCTTTATCAGACGATAATACGCCAGCATCATATAGGCTTAAGCCCATCTGTTCTACATAACGTTTTTTCTTACCATCTGGAAGTTCAGGCAAAGTAGCTTTAATTTTTTCTACATATTCAGGTTGCAATTTTAATGGTAATAAATCTGGATCAGGGAAATACCGATAATCATTAGCATTTTCTTTAGTACGAATGGTTCTAGTTGTTCCAGTATTAGCGTTAAATAACTTGGTTTCTTGATCAATTGTACCGCCTTCTTCTATTACTTCGATTTGACGGGTAATTTCATAATCTATAGCCCTAATCACATTGCGAATTGAATTAAGGTTTTTTATTTCACATCGCGTTCCTAAAGGCCCACCTGGTTTTCTTACAGAAACATTAGCATCACAACGCATAGAGCCTTTTTCCATATCGCCATCACAAGTGCCTAGATAACGTAAAATACTACGTAGTTTTTTTAAAAATTCGCCAGCTTCCACGCTTGATCTTAAATCTGGTTCAGTAACTATTTCCATTAAAGCAATACCGCAACGATTCAAATCAATTAAACTTAAAGAAGGATGTTGGTCATGCATGCTTTTACCAGCATCTTGCTCTAAATGAATACGAGTTATACCGATTTTAGTAGTACGACCATCGGGCAGATCTACTTCAACTAAACCCTTGCCAACTATTGGAGTATGAAATTGTGAAATTTGATAACCTTGTGGTAGATCAGCGTAGAAATAATTTTTGCGATCAAAAACTGAAGTTAAATTAATTTTAGCATTAATACCAAGACCTGTACGTACAGCTTGTTCAACGCAATATTCATTTAACACCGGCAACATACCAGGCATTGCTGCATCAACTAATGATACTTGGGCATTAGGTTCTGCACCAAATTTAGTAGATGCTCCTGAGAATAATTTACTTTTAGAACTGACTTGAGCGTGAATTTCTAAGCCAATTATTACTTCCCATTTACCAGTTTTACCTTCTACCAAGTTCATTAGATTCCTCCTGGCGTTTCTTTAAAGTTCACACAACGCTCTAACTCAGACGCTACTCTAAATAATTTGCCTTCTTCAAAACGATTAGTAATTATTTGTAAGCCTATTGGTAATTTTTTATTTGTTAAACCACCAGGAATAGACATACATGGTAAACCAGCCATACTTGCTGGAATTGTAAAAATGTCATTTAAATACATCGCTATTGGATCATGCATAGAAGGACTATCTAAACTAAATGCTGGAGTTGGTGTTACTGGTGTTAATAAAGCATCAACTTTAGTAAAAACTTCATTAAAATCATTGATGATCAAACGTCTAACTTTTTGTGCCTGACTAAAATATGCATCATAAAAACCTGCAGATAACACATATGTACCGATCATTAAACGTCGGCGCACTTCATCACCAAAACCTTCACTTCTAGTGTATTCATACATTTCATCCAAAGTCATATTTTCACCTTTGGCACGATAACCATAACGCACACCATCATAACGAGCTAAATTTGAAGAAGCTTCTGCTGGAGCAATTACATAATAAGCAGCCACCCCATATTGAGTATTAGGCAAACTCACTTCTATAACTTCTGCGCCTTCAGCTTTTAAAATATTCTCAGCGTGCTGCCACAATTTAGCGATTTCTGGATCAAGACGATCACTACGATATTCTTTAGGAATACCTATTTTCATTCCTTTAACACCTTTATACATTGCCCCCATTAAATCAGGCACTGGTAAGTTAGCAGATGTTGAATCCTTTAGATCATGGCCCATCATTACTTGAGAAACTAATGCAGCATCTGGCACATTACGTGCAAAAACCCCTGGTTGATCAAGGGAACTGGCAAATGCTATCACGCCATAACGAGAACAACGACCATAAGAAGGTTTGAAACCTACTATTCCACAAAATGCCCCTGGTAAACGCACTGAACCACCTGTATCCGTGCCAGTTGCTGCCATAGCTAACCTGGCTGCTACTGCTGCTGCTGATCCTCCTGATGAACCTCCAGCTACTAAATCTTCGTTACTACCCTCTTCTTTCCAAGGGTTAATTACCCCGCCATAGTAGCTAGTGTAATTACTAGAACCCATAGCAAATTCATCCAAATTTGCTTTACCAAGCATAATTGTCCCAGCTTTAAATAGCTTATCAGTTACAGTAGATTCATAGGTAGGTACAAAATTATCTAGCATCTTCGAAGCACAGGTAGTTCTTACTCCTTTAGTACAAAAAATATCTTTAATTGCTAGAGGAATACCTTCTAGAACACTAGCTGTAGCATTATTAATTTTTATATCCGATTTTTTTGCCTGCTCAAGAGCCAGTTCTGCTGTTTCAGTAATATAAGCATTTAAGCTGCGATGCTTTTCCATAGCTCTAAGGTGAGCGCTAACTAAGTCTACAGACGAAAAATGTCGTGATTTTAAGCCCTCTTTGGCTTCGATAATAGTTAAATGATTTAATTTAGTACTCATTATTCAATTACCTTCGGTACTGCAAAATGACGGTATAATTCTTGAGGAGCATTAGCAAAAATATCATCTGATAAATTACCATCCGTAACTTCATCTTTACGCAGTGGTAAAGGAAATTCATTTACATTAACAACAGGTTCTAATCCTGTAGTATTAACTGCTTGTAATTTATTTATTACATCTAAAATCTTATTAAGCTCAGTAATATAAGTATCAACTTTATCTTCTGTAATACGGAGACGAGCTAATTTTGCAGTAGACAAAACTTGTGATTTAGTAATTGACATAACGTCCTAAAATTATGTGGTTAATGAGGATTTAAGTTAGTAGATTTGAAATATAAATTCAAGCTGAATTTTTTAGGAAGTTAGTAACTAGTACATAAATATCATCAAGTAAAAAAATACGTACTTATATTATATAATATATAATCGATTATAGCGATTATATTATATTCTAAATTAGTCAGAGTTTTATTAAATAAATGAGAAAGTAATGCCTATTACTACGATTAAAAACCAACTAGTTTCCATTACTTTAGCCAGTAGTATAGTTTTTAACATTCCATACACAGCAAATGCTTCTTTTGATATTTTAAATGGCCAAACTGTTACATCAACAGAAACATTAGATCCTGGCGACATTGGAACCATACAAGCCGGAGGTAGCTTAAAAATTGAACCTATTTCTCCTATGCCAAGCCCTGTAGTTGGTATTAGAGCTTCCTCTAATAATACTATAAATAATATGGGTACTGTAGGAGTGAATATTTCCTTTGCAGCTGAGATTAATACTATTCTTGTTAATGGTTCTAATAACAGTATAATCAATAATGGCACAATATATGCACTTAGCTCTAACCCTAATACCGACTCTACAGTAATACTAGTACATGGTAATTCAAATATTATCACCAACATAGGGACTATTACTACTAATGCTACAAATAGAGTAACTAACTCTAACACATTAGGTTTACTTTTTATTGGTAATAATAATACTATTAATAACAATGGAGATATTAGTATCATAAGTAATGGAAACGCAATTGGAATAGGTTTAGTAGGTAATGATAATGTTTTTATCAATAATAAAAATATTATCATTACCACTAATAATAACGCTGTTGGTATTATTACTAACGGTAACAATAATAATTTTAGCAACAGTGGAATCATCATAGCTAACGGCTCTTCAGCTTCAAATTCTATTGCTGTAGACTTTAGAGGTCAATTTTCACCAAACACAGCTAATAATACTTTAAACTACTATACCAACGGGTATATGTCTGGACGTATAAGATTTGGCAATGGCAATGGTAATGCATTAAATGTCATTAATACAAATAATGATAGGAGCCATTTGATTACTTATGAAGGTAATGCAACCGCTACAGTTACCGGTAATATACCTTACGTAACCGGCAACAACCAAGTTGCCACTATCAGCCAAACAGGATTTGCAATGGCTAACGAAATGAGTACACAAATTTCTCGCGATACTCAAGCCATGATCACTAACCGTTTAGGGCAATCACCAAGAATAAAACATTCATATAATTATTGGGCAGATGCTTTTGGCTCTTATCAGCAAAGACCAAATAGTGGATCTATTGTAAAAAGTGATAATACAGTTGGCGGAATATTGGTTGGTTTCGATCGTCCAATAAGAGAAGATGATGTCGCTGGGCTATTTGTTGGAGGAGTTAAAGGCAGATTTAGAGCAGGTAATCCTAATAATCAAACTAGCCAAAGTAATGGTGCAATTATTGGCGCTTATAGCTATATCCAATTACCACAAAATTCATTTTTAGATTTAATGTTGAATGTGGGCTATATTAATCATAGTAACAATCGTCTAGTATATAATAACTTAACAACCACTGGTACTGAAACTATTAATAGTTCCTATAATGAAATTTATTTTACTCCTTCTGCTACTTTAGGCAGAAAATTTGATTATAGTAGTTTTAGTGTAGTGCCATCTGTTACGGCGAGATATACAGGACAATTTATTGATGGCTATACCGAACAAGGTAGCAGCCAAGCAGTACAGAATGTTGGCAGCAGATACCTTAACACTGTGAGTGGTAGAGGTCAAATTAGTTTACAAAAGCATCTAGATAAACAAAATTTAAATACTGAGATTAGAGCCGGTGTTGAAGCACAAAGCATTGTAGGTAAAAATAAAGTTACCGTTAATTTGATTGGTCAACAAGTTAGATTTACTCCCGGAGGCCCAAAACAATATATAGATGGGTTTATCGGTGGTAGTATTAACTCAGATTTAAAAGCCAAAGGCGTAAACGCATTTGCTGATATGGAACTAAGTAAAGGTATAAACCATTCCTCTTCTCATAATTATGCTATAGCATTGAAAGCTGGAGTTACTGTTAACTTCTAATGGATAGATGGATCGCTTCGTTGTGGTAAGGACACGCTCCTCCACCTTCATCATGAACGAGCTTTAGCTGGCGTATCGGTCCATAAAGTAAAAGGTAGGCTAAAAAATAACCTACCTTTTATATATTAAAAAAGCTAAATATTATAGATTATAACTCTCCACTATGGATTCTTTTGTTTCACCAGCACATATAGGAATATCTCCTACTTCGGCCTGTAAAATAGCTAAATAATCACAAGCAGGTTTTAAAAATGGCACAGTAGCACAAGCCTTTTGAGGATTCATAACTTCAGTTACATTTTGTGTTTCTGGATCATTGCAGTCTATTTTTTTATCCTTATAATATTGAAGAACAGTGATTTCACTAACGACACCCAAGGAAGCAACGAAAGCATATTCAGGAGAATCTGTGCTAGATTTTGACATCTCCTTCATAACAAAATGCTGCACATTCCTTGTAATATTTTCAAATTCTTCCGCAGTTTCTCCACCTGGTGTAATTCCGCGTGGATCTTTACTCCTAGGGGCAAATCCTGATTCGAAACCTGATAACCCCATACTATTTATTATTTCATCAATTAAATCTTGAACCTGATAGTTACCATTAGAGAACTTAGATTTTAATTTTTTGCCACCATCTTGAAACGCTTGAGTTAAAGCTATAGTAAAAGTTTCGGTTATCATATTTTGTAATTGTTTATCCATGATTACTCCTTAAATTATTAAATTTCTTTTAAAACTAACCTTTTTTAATAATTTTATCAATTTTTTTTTGCAATTACTCACCTTTGATATGATATAGGTTTTTTAGTTCATCTATAGTATAAGATCTAGTTACAAAAATTGCTGCAAAATAAACTAAAGCTGCAGAAAAAATAATTAAGATAAACGAACCAATACTAGCTAGTTTATCAGTTGAATATATATATTTATAAAGTAACCCATATATTGAATCTAAATACCAATACATACAAAATCCAGAGAGCACTAGGCGAAGAATCTTTTTTCTGATTAAATCGTCAAAGAAAAATATTTGCTTTCTGATAGCAAAATAAAACAACAAAATAATATTTATCCAAGCAGTTATAGCAGTTGAAAGTGTAATACCAGCTTGAGCTAGATAATTAATTAAAACTAAATTGCCGATAGTATTAAGTATTAGGCAAAAAACTGAAATTCTAACTGGAGTTTTAGTATCTTCTACTGCAAAAAAAGCAGGAATTAAAATTTTGTTTAAAATATAAGCAGGAATACCAAGAGAAAGAGTAGTTAATGCAAATGTGGTATTAACCGTATCTTGAGCATTAAAGGCTCCATGCTGAAATAAAATATAAATAATTGGCTCAGCAATTACCAATAAAGCAATAGTGCAAGGCAAGCTAAATAATAATGAAATTTCAATAGCACGATTTTGAGTATGAATATATTTTTCCATTTTTCCACTCTTCGCTTGTTTGGATAAAGTAGGAAGAATTACAATACCGATAGAAACTCCTATCAAGGCTAAAGGCAATTGAGTAAGACGATCAGCATAATATATAAGTGATACAGCGCCTGGAATGCTTGTAGCAATTATTGTACCTATCCATAAATTGATTTGCGAGACACCGCTCCCTATTACTGCCGGCGTCATATTACGAAATAGTTTTTTAATATCAGCATTAATTGTGGGCAATTTAAATTTTAACTGAATTTTACGCTTTTTAACTGTAGTATAAATAACTACCAATTGTAAAACCCCACCAATGAATACGCTCCAAGCAAGCATTATTGCAGTTTGTGCAGGGTTATCCTGATAAAAATATAAAGCAATAATCATTGCTAAATTTAAAATAATTGGTGAAGCTGCATTCGCTGCGAACTTATCAAACGCACTGAGTACACAAGAAAAAAATGTTACTATCGAAATAAAGATAAGGTACGGAGTAGTAATCCTCGTTAAATAGATAGTTAATTCAGTTTTATATAAATCATCTTCAAAACCAGGAGCTAACATTAATATAACCAGAGGCATTATAACTTCAAATAATGCAACCAAACCAGTAACGGATAAAGTTAAAATCGTTAGAGCATTACTAGCGAAATCTAAGGCTTTTTCTTTTTCCTCACCAATAAGCTTTCCGCTAAAAAGTGGAACAAAGGCTGAGCTAAAAGCACCTTCTGCAAAAATACTTCGAAAAAAATTTGGCAATTTAAAAGCCACGTTAAATGCATCCGCATAAAGACCTGCACCAAAATTTGCTGCAATCAATAAATCACGAACCAAGCCAAAGATACGTGAAATAAAGGTATACATAGCAAATATTATACTTGATCTTAAAAACAATTTTTCACTCCATGTAAAATGTTATTGATTATTATAAAAAACTAACTACATTTCTATAGTTATACATATTATTAAATGTAATTAGCAATGGAAACAATATTTGACCTTACAAATTTAATTAACTTTATTACTTTATCTGGTTTAGAAATTATTCTCGGTATTGATAATATTATATTTTTAGCAATAATCGTCCACCACCTACCAGAACCTAGACGTAATAAAATAAGGTTTTTTGGTTTATCATTAGCAATTTTGCTAAGAATTATCATGCTATTAGGTGTGTCATGGGTAATGTCATTAACTACACCTCTTTTCACACTGTTTGAAATTGAAATTTCTGGTCGCTCTTTACTATTACTAGCTGGAGGATTATTCCTTATTATTAAAAGCATAGTTGAATTTATAGAAATGCTTGAAGCTAGCCATATCTATAAGCATTCCTTAAGCCCTACTCAACAACCAGAATGGCGTATAGTGCTCCAAATTATTTTTATCGACTTAATATTGTCTTTTGATTCAGTGATTGTAGCGGTAGGGATGGTTAATAATCTATATTTAATCATTGCAGCTATTTTCATTGCGATGATTATTATGTTAGTGGCTTCTAAAGCAATTGGTGAGTTTATGTATAAGAATCCAAGTATTAAAGTAATCGGGCTTGCATTTATTTTACTGGTTGGTGCGTTCTTGATGGCTAATGGCTTTGGTTACGATTTACCAAAAGGTTACTTGTATTTTGCAATGTTCTTTTCAATGTTTGTAGAGATAATTAATATCAAGCTAAAAAATAACCAAGATAACAGTAAAAAATTATAATTATGTTGTTTTTTGTACGTTCATTTTTACCAGATAAAACCAATATTAATTTCATTAAATATCAATGGTTTGGTTTTATTTTTTCTGGATTAGTAACCCTGATTTCAATTATCGGCTTATTTACTATAGGATTAAACTTCGGAATAGACTTTAAAGGCGGAATTTTGCTAGAGACAAGATTTTCGCAAGATGTAGATCTTGCTCAACTACGCAGCAACTTAAATAGCTTAGATATTGGTGAAGTTACTATTCAAACTATCGATAATCACCGCGATATATTAATCAAATCCGCTTTGGATCCCGCAACTGATGCTAAAGATAATATTGAAAAGATTAAAAATAGTTTGTTAACCCTTGATCCACAAATGGAAGTACGTAAATCCGAATATGTAGGAGGCGAAGTTGGCGATAGCATGATTAAAGATGGGCTTATTGCCACTATATTTACCTTACTCGGAATTATGATTTATGTTTGGATTAGATTCACTTGGCAGTATTCTATTGGTATATCATTGTCCCTTTTTCACGATGTAATTGCCACCCTAGGGTTTTTAGTTTTTAGCCAATATGAGTTTAATGTAACTTCTATAGCAGCAATTTTAACTGTAGTCGGTTATTCAGTAAATGATACAGTAGTGATTTATGACCGAATCAGAGAAAATTTTCGTAAAAAACGTAGCCTCTCTTTACCTGAAATTTTAAACGCTAGTATCAATGAAACTGCTACTCGCTCAGTATTAACCTTAGTTACGGTCTTACTTGCTGCTTTAGCTTTGATTTTATTTGGTGGCGAAGCATTGCATAGTTTCAGTGTAACTATCTTCGTAGGCATCCTTATCGGTGCTTATTCTTCCTTATTTATTTCTGTGCCAATTATTAGATTCTTAGGTTCTAATAAATCTCTAAAATAGGTGGATTGCTTCGTCAGGTTGACACCCTCCTCGCAATGACGATCATCACTAACCGTCATCGCGAGCCAACTTTAGTTGGCGCGGCGATCCATAAATGCTATTCTACATATTGATAAAAATAGTATATAATCCCCTCAATTCTTAATTTAGTTAAAGAATTTATTTGACTGTTTGTATTCTATAGCATACAATAAGGAGGTATAAGTTTTATGTAACATACTTTAATAAAAACTATAATAATTTATAGAAAAAGCGATGGAACTGAACCTATTAATAAATGGCTAAATAACTTAAAAGATCGTACAACAAGAGCCAAATTATATAGAAGAATAGAAAGAATGGAGTTAGGTAATTATGGAAGTCACAGATATTTACAAGGCGCCATTTTCGAATTAAAAATTGATTATGGCCCAGGTTATAGAATTTACTGTGGAGAAGAAGGTAATAAAGTAGTGGTTTTATTACTTGGTGGTGACAAAAGTTCACAAACAAAAGATATAAAAGAATCATTAGAATATTGGAAAGATTACTTAAAAAGGAAATAAAAATGAGCAAATTCAGAAATTATAGAGAGAGTTTATTAGACAATTTAAAAGATCGGAAAGAAGCACAAGCTTATCTTGAAGTGGCTTTAGAAGAATTTTTTGAAGATCATGACCAAGCTGCATTTTTGCAAGCTTTACGCACTATAGCCGAAGCTCAAGGTGGCTTAACTAAATTAGCTAATAAAGCCAATCTAAACCGCCCAAATTTATATAAAGCTTTATCTGAAAAAGGGCATCCAAAATTAGAAACAATAGCTATAATACTCAAAGCATTAGGATTTAAATTAAATATAACAATAGATATAGCTCAAGGAGTTGCCTAAAAAGATTGCTTCGTCGTGCAAGAACGCTCCTCACAATGACGATCATCACTAACCGTCATCGCTAGCCAACTTTAGTTGGCGCGGCGATCCATAGTGCAATTAAGTTAGAAAGTTACGATTGTTATGTATAGATTGCTTCGTCGAGCTATCGCTCTCCTCGCAATGACGAATATTAGCTCATATTCAGCATGCTTTTATATAGCTCAAGTAATGTTTCTTGCTCTTGTAATTTTTGATTATCAATTTTACGAAGCTGAACTACTTTACGCATAATTTTTGGGTCAAAGCCGGTGCTTTTTGCTTCAGCATATACTTCACGAATATCAGTTAAAACATTAGCTTTATCATCTTCTAATCGTTCAATACGATTAATGAAACTACGTAAATTTTCGCCACTACTTGAATTAAAACCTTCTGCCATATAAAACCTCTTAGATTATTTTTAATTGAAATTTTTAAACATTAAACCTGAAATGAACAACATCGCCATCTGCTACTTGATATTCTTTGCCTTCGAGGCGCATTTTACCATTTTCCTTGGCACCAACCTCACCATTATATTGTATATAATCGTTATAACTGATTACTTCTGCACGAATAAAACCGCGTTCAAAATCAGTATGAATCACTCCAGCTGCTTGCGGAGCTAAAGAATTACGAGCAATTGTCCATGCTCTAGCTTCTTTAGGCCCAACTGTAAAGAAGGTAGTTAAATTTAATAGCTCATAACCTGAACGTATAACTTTACTTAAACCTGTTTCAGATAAACCTATATCTTGTAAAAAAGCTAATTGTTCAGCCTCATCATCAAGTGCTACTATTTCAGCTTCAATTTTTGAAGAAATTAGAATAGCTCTAACACCATTTTTTACTGCCAACTCTTCCACATTTTTACTATATTTATTACCCGCTACCACATCCTGCTCGCCAACATTACAAATATACATATAGGGCTTAGAAGTAATTAATTGTAAAGGTTTTAAATCTTGTTCACTATAGCCTTGATTAAGTAACTGCCTAGCTGGTTTACCATCTGCTAAAAGTTGAACACACTTACTCATCAATTCTTGTTCTTCTTTAGCATTCTTATCTTGAGAAAATTTATTTTTTTTAGAAAAGTTTTCTAAGCGCTTAGTCATGGATTCAAGATCAGCAAGAATTAGCTCGGTTTCTATCAATTCAATATCACGCAATGGATCTACAGTTTTTTCAACATGCGTAACATCATCATCTTCAAAGCAACGCACTACCTGCAAAATAGCATCAACTTCTCTGATATGAGATAGAAACTTATTACCTAAGCCCTCGCCAGTGCTAGCGCCTTTTACCAAGCCTGCAATATCAACAATCTCAATTTGAGTGGGGATAATTTTTTCAGAATGAGCAATAGCAGCTAATTTAGTAAGCCTTTCATCTGGCACCCCTACTTTACCGACATTTGGTTCAATTGTACAAAATGGATAATTTGCCGCTTGTGCTAAGGTTGATTTAGTCAAAGCATTAAATAATGTAGATTTGCCCACATTAGGTAATCCGACAATCCCGCATTTAAATCCCATAAACCCTTTTATATGATAATTATTTTTTAAATTGAGCTATAAACGAATCATATTGTTTACTCAACAGCAACTCAAAAGAATTTGCTATAGAATGAATCAACTCATTAATAGTATCTTGCTCTTGGCCACGTTCAAAATTACTTAATACAAAATCAGAAACTAAATCCTTATGCCCAGGATGATCCACTCCTATACGAACTCTAAGATAATCTTTACCAATAGCTTGATCAATTGATTTTAAGCCATTATGACCGCCAGCTCCTCCACCTATTTTAACTTTTACTTTACCTAACTCTAAATCAATATCATCGTGAATTACTATAACTTCAGATAAAGGAATTTTATAGAATTTGACAAATGATGATACTGCTTGGCCTGATAAATTCATAAAAGTGTTTGGCTTAATAGCAACTATCTTTTGACCTAAAATTTCACCTGTAAAAACGTTTGATTCAAATTTATCTTTCGCTACTGCAAGGTTAAATTTATCAACGATTACATCAATAACCTTAAAGCCTACGTTATGCCTATTATTGCTGTATTGTTTACCTGGATTACCAAGCCCCACCAATAAAAACATAAAGTATCAACCTTAAGATTATTTAGATTTGTTGTCTTTGTCCTTATTATCTTTACTATCTTTGTCCTTGCTATCTTTGTCGTCTTCAGCTTTGTCACCAGTAGCTTCAGCTGTAGTAGCTTCTTCATCCAATTTCATAGCTTTTTTACCAACAACCTTAGCAATTGTATAGTTAGGATCTTGAATCGTAGATTTAGCACCTTTTGGTAAAGCAATATCTTTAAGATGAACAGCTTCACCAATTTCTAGTTTGGCAACATCAATTTCAATTACGTTCGGAATGTTATCAGTATCAACAAGTAATTCAATATTTCTTAGTACTATGTTAAGCACACCACCACGCTTTAAACCCATTGATTTGTCTTTACCTGTAAATAATACCGGCACTTTTACCCTAACTTTTTCACCTTTATTCAAGAAAACGAAGTCAGCATGTTCAACTTTATCAGTCACTGGGTGTAATAAAACTGATTTTGGCAATACACGATGTTTTTTACCTTCTAAATCAATTTCAATTGGGGTAGAAACGAAAGTAAATTTACCCTGTAAATTTTGAACTTCATGTTGATTTAAAGTAATTAAAACTTCTTTATGACCTTTACCATAAATAATTGCTGGAATTTTACCTGCTCTTCTTAAAGTTCTTGCTGAGCCTTTGCCTGTTTTTTCTCTTACTTGGGCTTGTAATGATAATACTGATGACATTATAAATTACTCCTTAAAAATATCTGTTAAATCCATCTTATCAATAAATTTCGCTGGATAATACATTGCCTAGTAGAAATCGTCAACTTCTAATATAATTTATATATTCAATACCGTTCAAAAAAACTTGCACAATGTAACATTGACATAATTACAAGGCATACTTTATAGTACAAAATTATATTAATTTTAATAAATCAAAAAATAAGAATGTTAGATACACTACGTAATATATTAAATAAATTATTTATGAATAACCGTAATAATGGGCATAACTATTCATCTAATACTTTTGGAACTAATAATGCAACGTCAAGCGGCCAATCTGGAGGGCAAACAGCCCATACAATATATAATAATACAATAAATAATCATATAAACCAACGCTCACAACCTAGAAAAATTACACCTGATCAGAACAACATATTTCGTAAAGTGGTTGTTCAATTATCCTCAAATGATTCATGTCGAGTACAAATCAGAATGAATAGCACTGATCAAGGAGATATAATTTTTGCTGAACAACTTTTTAATATGCTAGAAGCTACAAGGATATTTAGACCTTTTAGGTTTAGTAAGACTCCTAGTGTAAATTTTAATCATTTTCCAGGTATTAAATTAGGTATAGGAAATACTGAAAATTTATCAAATGCTGCTAAACTATTAATGGCTGGTTTTGAAGCAGCAAATATTCCATATTCAATTGACGAAACCTGGGAAGATAAGTCAATAATTAGAATTCTTATAGGATCTAGTCCAGATAATTAACTTTAAAAATATATAAAATGCATATTATTGTAAATAATGCTGAAGAGCCAACCAGGATTGATCGCTGGTTAAAAAAGCAATTTGCCAATATTCCGGTCAGTTTGATTCATAAATTTATCCGCAAGAAATATATTAAATTGAATAATGCCAAAACTGAGCCAAGTGCTAAAGTACAAAATGGTGATCAGATAATTATCAACCAAAATTGGGATAATATCACTAGTAAAACACCTATAAAAACTTCAGCTAAAGCTCCAGGTTATAATGATAAGTTATTGTTTATTAAGGAAAACATAATTTATAAAGATGAGCATATTATTGTCCTAAATAAACCTTACAGTTTAGCGGTACAAGGGGGTAGTAAAATCAGTCTTAGTATTGATGATTTACTTGAAGATTTAAAATTTGGATTAAATGAAAAACCAAAATTGGTGCATAGATTAGATAAAGATACTAGTGGTATTTTACTGCTGGCTAGGACTAATCGTGCTGCGCAATTATTAACTACTGGCTTTAAACAAAAACATATTATTAAAAAATACTGGGCAATAGTGGTTGGCAAGCCTAAATCAAATAAAGGCGTTATTGATCTACCATTAAATAAAAAGCCCATAAATAAAACTGAAAAAGTTGGCGTTGATTACGAGGAAGGCAAAGATGCTATTACTGAATATAGGATTGTTGATCATGCTGGCCAAATAGTTTCTTGGTTAGAGATGATCCCGATTACCGGACGTACTCATCAATTAAGGGTGCATGCTTTGAGCTTAAACACGCCAATCTTAGGAGATGGTAAATATGGGGGTAAGGCTGCATTTATTGTAGGTTGTAGTAATAAACTTCATCTGCATGCTCGTGAGATTATTATCAAAGACTTTATGGGTAAGACTTTAAATTTTAAAGCACCATTACCAAAACATATGCAAGAAACTTTTAAGTTTTTTGAATTTAAAGAATAAGTTGTTTCATTGGATTAAACTCCTCTTTACAATACAGGTTATAATTATGGTATTTTTAACTCTACAAATTAAAAAATTATTAATAGAAAAATTGCAATATTATTAACATCAGGAGGTGGCATAGTTTTATTAATCTCACCTATTGTAAAGCCGCCTTATCCTTGGTAAAAAATTTTTATTCAACCTACTAGACAAACATAAATAGTTGTTATACTATCTAGTTTTCTATTAATAAATTAATGATATGGCAAAGAGAATGTTTTCCAGAATAAGCCTTTTTCGTTCACATAATCATTTAAGAATTTCTGCAAGAGACCGCTCCAAAAAACAACTTCAAAAACTACTTACTGCTGGAGGAGAAGATGCTTCTTCATCATTTAAAGATAAATTTCGTCCTGATGATCAAAGCAGTAACTTCGATGGCCCTGCTACTCCTATTTCTGGAGATGCACCAGATTTTAGTGGTGACTTTAATAATTAATATAAATCGATTACTTCGTCGAGTTAACACCCTCTTCGCAATGATAACCTAACCAATCGTCATCGCGATCCAACTTTTGTTGGCGTGGCGATCCACGCTTCAGTTAGATTAAAAAAACATGATTAATTAAGTATGGATTGCTTCGTCGCATAAGAACGCTCCTCGCAATGACGTTTGGGTATACGAATTGCTTTATCGCGTAAGAACGCTCTTTACACGAAGGTCAATTAACAACTCTCGCTTTCATTCTTAGCATTAAATAAGCCAAAGTAGGTACTACAGTACTTAAAAATACTAATATTGCTACTGGTACTATAGTACCATCAAAAAATATTTCGGATAAAATCACTAAACCGGATGCTAAGAGTTGTCTAATTGCAGTCATCATCGCCAAAGCTGTACCATTCATATGCGGAAAAATTTCCATAGCTTTAGCACCAAAAGTACCACCTATCATCGCGCTACCAGCTGCAAAAAAAGCCATGGATAAACAAATTAAATTGACTGCAGATTCGTCTATTAGACTCACAATAAGTAAACCAATAACTCCAAATAAACAAATAACAGTACCTAAATCTTTAGTTCCATCAATCCCATATTTAGAAATAAGCTTAACACTAAAAAGTGAAACCACAATAAAAGTAGCCATTGTACTAGCTTGATAATAACTAAAAACTTCCAATGACATACCTAAATGATTGATAAAAATTACTGAAAGATTAGCAATATAAACTACTATTGCACTAAAGGTCATTACAGCCATTGTGCTATAGACCATAAAAGTAAAACTTTTTGAAATTGTAATATAATCCTTAAGAATAGACTTAGGTTTAAATTCCTTTCTTTTATTTTCAGGAAGAGTCTCTCCAATAAATAGAACTACTCCTAAAAATGAAATCAATCCTAAAGCAAGGATTATTATAAAATTGGCACGCCAATCAAACAATTCACTAACCCAAGCTCCAACTATAGGAGCACCAGCCATAGAAGCAGAAATTACACTATTAGCTACAGCAATTAATTTGCTTGCTCTTTCTAAGCTATATTTATCAAAAAAAAGAGCAGCCGAAACCACCATCGGCACTGAAGCTGCAATGCCTTGAATAAACCGCCAAAATAACATTGGTGGAAAAGTCTCAGCTAATACACATCCTATACTACTTATTACAAATAATAACAAACCGCCAAATAATACTTTTCTACGGCCATAAGCATCGGATAAAGGCCCAATTACTAAGCCAGCAACACATAAACCAACGAAATTTAAACTCAGAATTAATTGGATTTTATATTCAGCTACGCCAAAGTATTCAATCATTTGAGGGAAAGCTGGCACATACATATCTGCTTCAGCACATAACGTAACGTACATAAGCGTTACTAAAGAAATAAGTATAAAATCACTAATTTTGGTAGGTAAATTTGGAAATAATGGCTGGATAAACATGACTACTCTCGTCTAAATATAAAAAATTATATATTTAGAGATAATTAGTTAATAGTGCAATAAAAATTAAATTTAAAGCTCTGTTTTCCCATCTTGATGCTCTCCAACTAGTACACATTGGCCATCTAAAACTGCATGTAAATTATCTTCTAAATGTAAAAATGTTTGCCCGCAATCGTAATGTTGAGCAAGCAAATTAGGAAATTGTTCTAACTTATTCATTAAAATATAAAAGGCAGCATCATCTTGATATTGCCATTTTGCTTGTAAAAATTTCCAATAAGGATCATTTCTTAGCAAAAGGACGGTGTTAGTAATAGCTTTAGACGCAGCTTCAGTAGGACTAGATAATGCTGCACCTAAACTTTTTACTCCATCTCTTATATTATTTAATGTATCTCCTGTATTAGGAGATGGCATAGATCCTGCTCCACCTACATCCTTAGCACCCACCGGCATTGCACCCATTGCTTCACTCACTTTATTTATATCATTCACTAATGCAGAAATTTTAGCTACACTTTCACCAGCTTTAACAATAGCTACACCTAAATTTACTACTATGTTAGCAGCACCAGCTGTAACTTCTGGATAAACAAAATACCATGGAGATTCCCAATTATGCATTACTCTTATAGTCTCAACTGCATATAAAACTTGCTGTTCTGTGACCGTAGTTGGATTTTGAAGACCTAATTTAATAATCTGATTATATTGCGCTTCTCTATTCCATTCTAAATATTGAGTACCCCACGAAGCTGCAACCATAAAGGCAGATGCAGCCACAGGTATACCATAAAACCCAAAAACGCCAGCTATACCGCCAGTAAAATATTGTGAACTCACACTTACTACTCTAACTGTAGTGTCAAGCTTCCTAGCTAAAGTTACATGAAATCCACTATTATCTATAGCACTTAAAAGAGAACTTTCTGGAACTGCTACTGGCACTAAAAAAGGATTATAAGTGCTATTGTAAGTAGAATTATTTTCTTCAAACTTAGCAACTACTTTGTCAAAGTTATTTACTTTCAATAATTCGGCATTATGCAGCCATTCACCTGACTTATACACACTTCTTGAAGTAGTATAAAGTGCTTGCAGTAAAACCAATG
>JAGVLN010000003.1 GCA_020049805.1 Rickettsiales bacterium | reverse complement strand
GCCTACAGTTTCAGATAAAGAAGTAATATTGGAATTTATTAGACAGATGCATAAAGCTGGAAAGCTTGATTTTACTTATTGATCTTCATTGAAAGGAGGGTGTGCAAGCCTTTTCCGTCATTGCGAGGAGTGCTCTTGCACGACGAAGCAATCCACCTAAATTTAACTTAAGGAGCAAAAATGATGTAAAAAAATATAAAAAATAAAAACCTTGCCAACAAATTTCATTGATGAAATCCAAAGGGGAGGGTTATGGCCTAAGAGATAGTTGTATAACGCCAAGCAGAGTTATCACTAAAAATCTGATGCAATAACTTATTATTAATGCCGTGACCTGGTTTATAAGTTTCAACATGACCTAAAATTGGTGCACCTGCTAAGTAACAATCACCAATAAAGTCTAACATTTTATGGCGTACGAATTCATTTTGATAACGTAGACCTTCTTTGTTAAGGATTTGGTCATCACTAATTACCACAGCATTATCTAATGAGGCACCTTGAGCTAAGCCCATTTTCTTTAAGGCTTGGCCTTCATGAGCAAAACCAAAAGTTCTTGCTCGCGAGAGTTCATTTTTAAAGGATTTATCTATGTCATTAAACTCAAGGGTTTGTTTGGAAATAACTTGGTTAGCAAATTCTATTTCCATATTTACTGAAAATTTATTATCAGGGGTAATTGTAGCAAAGGAATCTTTATCTTGGACAGAAACTTTTTTAATAATTTCAATATATCTTCTAGGTTGGTCCTGTTCTTTGATTCCGGCGCATTCAAGAACAAAAATAAATGGTTCAGAACTACCGTCCATAATCGGAGTTTCCCGGCCATCAATTTCAATGATGATATTATCGATTTTACAGCCCCATAAAGCGGCCATTAAATGCTCAATCGTTGCTACTTCAACGCCTGATTCATTTTTTAAGGTAGTGCCAAGCATAGTATTTGAGACTAGATTATACTTAGCTTCAATTTTATTAGAGGTATTAGTGATATCAGTCCTAATAAACTGTATACCTGAATTTTCTGGAGCTGGATGTAGGGTAAGAGAAGCTGGTTTTCCTGAATGTACACCGATGCCGAAGCAACTTACAGTGTTTTTTATTGTTCTTTGCATATTGTCTCAAATATAAATTAACCTTTTATATACTATTACAATATATAATCTTATTAAGATAGACAAACCACAGATTGTTACTAATTGTTACTAATACAATATAGGTTTGTAGATACTTGAAAAAGCTAATATCAATGACCATATTGTAAGTTATAATAATTAAGTTGGTAAAACTATGAATTTCGATAATTTAACAGATAAAACTAAAGAGTTAATTCAATCTGCACAAGCTTTAGCCACTGCTAAAGGCCACCAAAAATTAGTTCCTGATCATCTATTAAAAGTGATGCTTGAAGATAATGATGGGCTTATTAGAAGGTTAATTGATAGTTGTGGAGTGTCGTCTTCAACAATTGATCATGAAGTAGAGCAACAACTTGAAAAATTACCTATAGTGCAAGGAAGTGGTGCTGGACAAGTTTTTTTATCACAGGAATTAGCTAAGGTTTTTGAAGATGCTAAAAATTTAGCTAAAAAATCCAATGACACTTATATTAGTCTTGATCGGATATTGCAAGCTATTGCCTCTCATTCGGAAGTATTAAAAAAACATGGTGTTACTCCAGAAAAACTCCAATTAGCTATAGATCAAATTCGTAAAGGTAAAACGGCAGATAATGCGAATGTAGAAAATAGTTACGAGGCTTTAAAAAAATACTCCAAAGATGTTACAGATTTAGTACGTAAGGGGAAGATTGATCCAGTAATTGGTCGAGATGAAGAAATTCGAAGGACGATACAGGTTTTATCACGCCGTATCAAAAATAACCCCGTATTAATTGGTGAACCTGGTGTTGGTAAAACGGCTATAGTAGAAGGTTTAGCCATTCGTATTGCTAATGGGGATGTACCAGATAATATGAAAGACGCACGAGTTATTTCTTTAGATTTAGGTGCGTTAGTTGCTGGTGCAAAATTTAGGGGAGAGTTTGAAGAACGTTTAAAGGCTGTACTTACTGAAATCGAAAATTCAGACGAACATTTAATTTTATTTATTGATGAATTGCATATGTTGGTAGGGGCTGGTGCTGCGGAAGGTAGTATGGATGCTTCTAATTTATTAAAGCCTGCTTTGGCACGTGGGGAACTGCATTGTGTTGGTGCTACTACTCTTGAAGAGTATAGAAAGCATATAGAAAAAGATGCTGCTCTAGCAAGAAGATTTCAATCAGTATATGTTGAAGAACCAAGCGAAGAAGATAGCATAGCAATCCTTAGAGGTATCAAAGAAAAATATGAATTACACCATGGTGTCAAAATTTCTGATAGTGCAATTGTTGCTGCTGTAACTTTATCTAAACGTTATATTACTGATCGATTTTTACCAGATAAAGCTATTGATTTGATTGATGAAGCAGCAAGTAGATTAAGGATGGAAGTATTTAGCAAACCTGAAAATATTGATGAACTTGATCGAAAAATTATTCAATTAAAGATGGAAGAATCAGCCTTAAAGAAAGAAAATGATAAACCATCTAAAGAGCGATTAGAAAAATTGCAGAAAGAGCTGGCAATTTTAGAAGAGAAAGCTCTCGAGTTAACCAGTAAGTGGAAAGCTGAAAAAACTAAATTAGAAGGTGCACATAAGCTTCAAGAAAAATTGGAGCAAGCCAAGCATGACCTTGAAACAGCAAGACGCAAAGGCGATTTGGAAAAAGCTGGAGAATTAGCTTACGGAGTTATTCCGTCACTCGAAAAACAACTTCAAGAGCAAGAAACAAATAAAACTAGTGAATTACTATTTAAACAAGTAGTTACTGATACTGATATAGCAAGTATAATTTCTCGTTCTACTGGTATTCCTATAGATAAAATGCTTACTGGCGAAAGAGAAAAATTGCTTAATATGGAAAAAATTCTCAGTCAATCTGTGATTGGTCAAAAAGAGGCAATTAAGGCAGTAAGTGATGCTTTGCGGAGATCAAGAGCTGGTATTCAAGATGTTAATCGACCACTTGGTTCATTTTTATTCTTAGGCCCAACAGGCGTAGGTAAAACAGAGTTAGCCAAAGCTTTAGCCCAATTTATGTTTGATGATAAATCTTATATTACCAGAATTGATATGTCAGAATATATGGAAAAGCATTCAGTTTCTAGGTTAATAGGAGCTCCTCCAGGATATGTTGGTTATGAGCAAGGAGGATCTTTAACTGAGTCAGTTCGAAGAAGATCGTATCAAGTGATACTTTTTGATGAAGTAGAAAAAGCCCATCCTGATGTTTTTAATATCTTATTGCAAGTATTAGATGAGGGAAGGCTTACTGATGGTCAAGGAAGAACAGTAGATTTTCGAAATACAATTATTATTTTAACTTCGAATTTAGGTTCGGAATTACTTATTACTAAAGGTGAAGCTGCTAGAGACGAGGTAATGGAAATAGTAAAACGTTCTTTCCGTCCAGAGTTTTTAAACAGATTAGATGAAATTATCTTATTCCATAAATTATCTGAAGAGGACCTTAAAAGCATTGTAGATGTACAAATTTCTTATTTGGAAGCAATTTTGAAAAATAAGAAAATTCATATAGCGCTTGATGATAAAGCTAGAGCATGGTTAGCAGAAAATGGTTTTGACCCTCACTATGGGGCACGGCCATTAAAAAGGCTAATTCAGCAAGAAATTCAAAATAAATTAGCTACTATGATTTTAGCAGGAGAAATTAAGGAAGAAGATACAGTGAAAATTTCGGCTGCTGGAGATCATATAGTGCTGAAAGTTAAATAGAATCTTCTCTTTTCATCTTAATCAAGGTAATTTTATTACCTTGTTTACGCATTATTTTAAATGATACATTATGGAAAGTGAATTCTTGCCCTACTTCCGGTATACGCTTAGATTCATACATTATAAGGCCAACGATAGTGCTAGCATGCTCATCTGGTAAATCCCACTCTAGTTGCCGATTTATGTCTCTAATGGTAGTAGTACCATTTATGAGATAACCGCCGTCTGCAGATTTAGTGATTAGAATATTAGTACGATCATGTTCGTCATATATTTGGCCAACTATTTCCTCTAATATATCTTCAAGGGTTACCAAGCCTTGTAAAGCGCCATATTCATCTATGACTAATGCGAAATGCATTTTTCTTTTTCTGAAGGCAAGTAATTGCTCATTTAAAGTGGTAGATTCTGGAATAAACCAAGGAGGGGTAGCTATTTCCAGTAAGTCTTTAGGAGTAGCTTTAGGTCCTTTATAACGTATCATTGTAAATAAATCTTTAATATGAAGAATGCCTACTATATTTTCAGCATAATCTTGCCAAAGAGGAAAACGCGTATTACCAGACTCTAAAGCAATTTTTACTACATCATCAATTGGTAAATCAGCATTGACAGTAATCATATTGCTTCTATGAGTCATAATTTCAGAAACTTCTGTTTCTCCTAGATCTAGGATACTATCTAGCATATCTTTTTTATATTTTATAACTCCGCCTTGAATATGGCTTAATTGAATGGCCCCTCTTAGAGCATCAGTTTCTGAGATTATAGTTTTTTGATTACCGAGTTTTATGTTAAGGAGTTTAAATATATAACGTACGATAAATAATACGGCGATGGTAATTGGAGTAAAAATTTTTATAGTGATATTAATAATAGGAGCGAAAAATAAAGATACTTTTTCAGCATATTCAAAAGCATAAGTTTTAGGCAAAACCTCTACAACCAAAATTACTAGTACGGTCATTATTGCTGTAGCTATTGGTATACCTTCAATACCAAAGAGATGAACACTAGCAGCAATGCCTAAAGCAGAAGCAACTGTATCTAAAATGCTAGCTGCAATAAGCAGTGTACTAATTAATTTATCTTTATTTTCACGTAACGCGATAACTAAATGTGCTTTTTCATTGCCTTCAGTTTTTAGTTTGTGAATTACTGCAGGAGAAACAGCTATAATAGCAGTCTCTGCTGCTGATATTACTGCTGATAGTAGCAAACAAATTAGTGTTAAAACTAAATATGTAATAGTAAATGAATCCATAATATATGTTGTTGTTTCCTTATAATATTATTTTGCTGTATCATTATTGCGTTGTAAATATTGTTGTAACTTTGTGATTATATTATTCACCACATGATAATGAGTGGAGATATCGCTATCTATAATTATATTAGCTTTATCATATAGATGATAGCGATCAGCCATTAAGCTTTCTAAAATTACTCGTTTATCACCTTGTTCTAAAAGTGGTCTAGTATTTTTTCTTGAAACTCGCTCTAATAGAGTTTCTAAAGGAGCTCTTAGCCAAATAGAAACGCTTCTATTTGTAATCATTTCTCTCACATTATCATGGAGGAATGCTCCACCACCAGTGGCAATAACAGTAATTCCTGAGTTTAGAGCTATATCAATTGCTTCTAATTCTTTTTGGTAGAAATATTTTTCTGATTGATATTTAAAGATATCACTAATAGAGCAACCAACCATTTTACTGACCATTTTATCAGTATCAAGGAATGGTAAATCTAATTTTTTAGCTAAACGAAAACCAATGGTGGTTTTGCCAGCTCCCATCATACCCACGAGAACAATTGGTTTATTAATACCAATTTTGTCGTATAAGTTATTTGTTTTGTACATTTTTATGTTGATATTCCTATATAACTAATTACATTACTATTTATGTCGGGTAAATGCTATATAAATTAAAGCATGTAACTCTAAAAATTTCATTAATTTAATTTTTAAATCCGTTATTGGAGGCTAGGATGCATATCCATTTTCATCAAGACTTATCGCATTTACCTAAGAATAATGTAGTGTTCATCGATGAGAATTATTCGAGAACAGAGTATATTAAAGCACTAGAGCAACAATACAAAGTTGATGTCATTGCTATTTTGCAAAATAGCAAATTTGAAAACAAATTTGGTAAGATGTTATTTATTCCAAGTAATAGTTCTAATGCGCCAAATATTATTGCCGTTAGTGTTGGTAAAGTTAATGAATTAGACCAAAATAAATTTACTAATTTAGGAGCAAAAATTTATTCATTACTTTTAGCTAATAAGTTAAATGAGGTTGGAATTTGTACTCAATCTTTGTTAAATGGCAAATTATCTTCTCATGAGGTTTTAACTTTGTTAAGCTTTGGTTTACAGCTTAGAAGTTATAAATTCGATAAATATTTTACAGACCAAAAAAAGAAGAGGCATGTAGTTACTGTTTATATAATAGATCCTCAACCAGAAAAGGTTGAAGAATTGTATAATAATTATAAAGCTATACTTGCAGGAATTGAATTAGCCAAAAATTTAGCTACTGAGCCACCTAATGTTAAGTTTCCAGAGAATTTTGCTAAACATTGTGAAAGCTTGAAAGATCTAGATGTTGAGGTAGAAATTTTAGATGAGAAAGCTATTAGAAAATTAGGTATGGGTGCATTCCTTGGGGTAGCTCAAGGTAGTGTTAAAGAACCAAGGCTCGTAATTATGAAATGGCATGGAGGTGATAAAGGCGAAGCTCCTATTGCTTTTTGTGGTAAGGGAGTAACGTTTGATAGTGGTGGTTTATCACTCAAGCCTGCTGAAGCTATGGAAGATATGAAATATGATGCCACTGGTGCTGCTTTAGTTACGGGTTTGATGAAAACTCTTGCGCTAAGAAAGGCTAAAGTTAATGTGGTAGGGATAATTGGTTTGACTGAAAATATGCCAGATGGAAATGCCCAAAGACCAGGTGATGTAGTAACATCTATGTCTGGCCAAACTATAGAAATTTTAAATACTGATGCTGAAGGAAGATTAATATTAGCGGATGTTTTATGGTATACTCAATCAGTTATTAACCCAAAGCTTATGATTGATTTAGCAACTTTAACTGGTGCTATAGTGATTACTTTTGCTGATCAATATGCTGGGTTATTTTCTAATGATGATGTTTTATCACAGCAATTAACTGATGCTGGTATAAAGGTTAATGAAAAATTATGGCGCTTACCTTTAGGGTCTGGTTATGATAAAATGATTGAATCGCCAATTGCTGATATGCAAAATATAAGTAAGGGTAGAGGTGGTGGTAGTATAACTGCGGCTCAATTTTTACAAAAGTTTGTTAATAAAAAAACCTGGGCTCATTTAGATATTGCTGGTGTGAGTTGGGATAAAAAAGGTAGTGATCTTCATGCACCCGGAGCTACAGGATTCGGTATAAGATTATTAAATAAATTTATTATTGATCATTATGAACAATGAACCAATTGAAGTAAGTTTTTATCATTTGTCTAAATATCCGGTGATAAAGGCTCTACCTAAATTATTAGAAAAAATTTATCAGTCTAATCAGCGGTGCTTGATACTTTGTAATAATGAACAAGAAATGGCTGATCTAAATGAAGTTTTATGGACTTATTCTAGTCGTGCCTTTTTACCGCATGGTTCAATAAAGGACGGCAACTTAGAATTACAGCCAATATTATTAAGTACCAATACTGATAATCTTAATTCGGCACAAATTATTATTGTACTTTCTGGTGAGGTGCCTACTAATTTAAATGAATTTACTCGTTGTTTAGATTTGTTTTATACTAGCGGTAATGATGAAACTATAGCCCAAGCCAGAAAAAGATATAAGCTATATAATGAGCAAGGTTATAAACTAACATATTGGACACAAAATGATGAAGGTGGTTGGGTTAAAAGTTAGATAATTTCTTTTTTAAATTATATAAATAATCTAATGCAGTTTTAGGAGTTAGTTCATCCAAATTAAGTTCCCTAATCTCTACTTCTATATTAGAGGTACGAGAAGGAGAGTGGCTGATTGGCAAATCTTGTAAGTTATATTCTTGTTTATGCAGACTCTCAAGAATATGCTTTGCTCTATTTATGACTGTGGGTGGTAAACCCGCGAGTTCTGCTACGTTAATACCATATGATTTATTTGCTATTCCTGGAATAACTTTATGCATAAAGATAATTTTATTTTCCCATTCTTTCACTTGTACACTGTAGCATTTGAGAGAAGATAAGGTTTTACTCAGTTCCGTTAATTCATGAAAATGAGTAGCAAATAGAGCTCGAGATTTTAGATTATTATGAATATATTCTAGGCAACTCCAAGCAATTGCCATGCCGTCATAAGTGGAGGTGCCTCTACCTATTTCATCTAAAATAATAAGGGATTTATTAGTTGCTTGATTAAGAATAGTTGCGGTTTCTATCATTTCAACTAGAAAAGTTGATCGCCCTTGAGCAAGGTCATCGCCAGCTCCTACTCTACAGAAAACTCGATCAATAATACCTATTTTAGCTTTATCAGCTGGAACAAATGAACCCATTTGCGCTAAGATAGCTATAATCGTATTCTGACGTAAAAAAGTACTTTTACCGGCCATATTTGGTCCAGTTATAAGCCATAATTTTTGTCCAGGGTTTAGATTACAATCATTAGCAATAAAATCTAATTTATTTTTTTGCTTTATCGCTTGTTCTACTACTGGGTGGCGACCATTCTCAATATAAAAATCATCGCTATCATCTATTATAGGTTTAGTGTATTTATTTTCTACAGCGAGAGTCGCCAAACTTATTATTACATCAATATATGCTACCGCAGTGGCGGTAGAAGATAAATTTTCTAAATTGGATGCTATTTGGTTAGTGATTTCAGAAAATATTTCGCTTTCAATAATGCTAATCTGAGATTTAGCATTTGTAATTTCATTCTCTAGATTACGTAATTTACTGGTGGTAAATCTCTTAGCATTAACCATGGATTGGCGTAATATAAATTCTTCGCTAGTAATTTTACTCATATGGCTTGGGGTAATTTCGATATAGTAACCTAGCATGTTGTTAAATTCTAACTTCAAATTGGGAATGTTAGTTTGCTGTCTATATTCATCACGTAAGTTAGTAACTAACTGGACTGAATTATCTCGTAAATTGTATAAGGTAGCTAATCTGTGATCGAATGATGGTGCAATAAAATCACTTTTATTTATATATATCTCTTGATCAATTAAGGCAGAAGATAGAAGCAACATTAAAGCATCATTTTGAAGTAATTTAGAGGATAGTGATTTTAGAAACGGAATGTTTTGCTTATCAAGTATATTAGCAATAGCTATTGCTATATCTAATCCTTGTTTAATTGCATATAAATCTCGTGGTTCGCCTCTACCGATAGTGATTCTTGCAGTAGCTCTTTCTAGATCAGGCATTAGTTTTAGTTTTTCCCTAATATTATCACGTAATGATTGATTAGTTGTAAAGAATTCTACTAAGCTAAGACGGGAGTTAATCTTATTTGTATTATTGAGGGGTTGGGCTAAGTATTTCCGAAATAACCTGCCGCCTGCATTAGAAATGGTTTTATCGATAATTTTTAGTAAGGAATAACTATTATTTTCTGAGTGAAATAATTCGAGATTTTTGCTAGCAGTATTATCAATGATCATGTGTTCATTGGTACCTAGTACTTTAGGAAAATTGAGAGTGATTTTATTCTTACGTTGGGTAATACATAAATATTCAATTAATGAGCCGCAAGCTGCAACTTGAGAATGAGTAAATCTACCTAGGCTTTCTATATCATGTAAACCAAAATTGTCCTTAAGTTTATTATGATTTTTTTTGTAATCAAAAAAACTGCTGATAAAGGTAACAAATTTGGGTTTCCATTCAATTAATTGCTCAGCAAGTTGTTTATTACCAAAAATATCATCAGTAATGATAATTTCTGAAGGATTAATTCTTGCTAGGTCATTAGGTAACATAGAAAATGAGGAGTTAGTAGTATAGAACTCGCAGGTAGATAAATCAATGTAGGATATTGCTACTTCTTGTCCTTGGTATACTATAGAGGCAAGGAAGTTTGAAACTTTGCCTTCAAGTAAATTATCTTCAGTAAGAGTGCCAGGGGTAATGATTCTTATGACTTCCCGTTTTACTACAGCTTTGTAACCACGTTTTTTTGCTTCTTCTGGTGTTTCTAGTTGTTCGCATATTGCAACTTTAAAGCCATGTTTGATAAGCTTGTTGATGTAATTTTCTACGCTAGGATATGGTACACCGCACATAGGTATATTTTGGTCTTCTTGTTTGCCTCTTTTAGTTAAAGCAATTTCTAAGATTTGGGCTGCGGTGATAGCGTCGTCAAAGAATAGTTCATAAAAATCACCCATACGAAACAATAACAAACAATCTTGATTTGCAGCTTTCGCCTCAAGATACTGTTTCATCATGGGGGTTATATTTACATCATCGATCTTAACCAGTGTTTCTGACATATCGATTATTGGATGCGTTTTATGTTCCTAATTTTTAGAATTAATAATAATCCAGGTAAAGCAGCGATCATACTAACTATAAAGAACATAGTCCATCCGTAGTCATCAACTATAAATCCTAAGGTGCCGGATATGAAATTTCGACCAATTGTAGCCAAAGAACTAAGCAGTGCATATTGCGTTGCTGCAAAATTTAAATTACATAGGCTACTAATATATCCAACAAATACTACATCACCAATTCCAGAACAGATATTTTCGATAGTGATAGTAGTGATTAACATCAAATTATTATGTCCTATATGGTCCTGTAGGATAAACATACCGTTAGAAAGCATTTGTATAACAGCAGCAAATATTAATGAGTGAATAAGACCAAAACGGTGTACAATTAGTCCTCCTATAAAAGTTCCTAAGAGGGTAGAGGGCAGGCCATAAGTTTTTACTATTAGGGCAATTTCTTGTAAAGAAAAGCCTGTTTTAATTAAGAATGGTTGGGTCAAATTTCCAAGAACTGAATCACCAAGCTTAAACAGTACTATAAATATAATTAGGTAGAACCATCCGGATGTTTGCATAAAATCCTTAAATGGCTCAATTACCATTTTAGTTAAATGCTCGTGGTAGCCCTGTAAAGATTTTTGGTTTTTATGTTCAGGCTCAGAGCTAAATATTGTAACAAGTAATGCAAGAGCCATTATTATACCACCAACATAATATGCATAATGCCAATTTGAATGATCAGCAATTATTAATAATGCTGCTCCAGAAATATATAATCCAATTCTGTAGCCATAAATATACATGGTTACACCCATAGATTGGAGGTTTACTGGCAATTTTTCTATACGGTAAGCGTCTACCACTATATCTTGGCTAGCTGATAGAAACGCAACTATTGTTGCCATAGTTGCGCAATATAATAAATTTGATTGTGGTTCGCTTTGAGCAAGGAAGAAAATTGCTATGACCATTAAAGTTTGTATTAAAAATAACCAACTTCGGCGTTGGCCGAATTTTTTATATAGAATAGGAATTCTGATCCCATCAATAAATGGGGACCATAAAAATTTTAATGAATAAGGTATGGCTATGAAAGCAAAAGCGCCAACTTCTTTCATTGAGATGCCATGGGTAGCAATCCACGTTTTTAAGGTAGAAGCTGTAAGTGCTAATGGAAATCCGCAAGCTATTCCCATGCATAACATTATTAATAATCCAGGATTAGAGATAAGGTCACTAAATTTAGGTTTGGAATTGTTGTTCATATGTTCCTACTACTTGAAAGTGGTGACCCCTACGGGATTCGAACCCGTATTGCCACCGTGAAAGGGTGATGTCCTAACCATTAGACGAAGGGGCCAATTGAGGTATGATTATATGTAGTTTATTTTTTTTATCAAGTAGGAATATCATATAAATTAAGAAATTTTGATTATGATGATTTTATGAGTCAAATCTATAGAAGGGAATATGTCATGTTTAAAGCTATACATAACTTTCTTATTTGAATTATTAAATTGAATTTCAATAATATCGCCAGCCCCAAAATTATGTACTGCAATTACTTGTCCATAAAATTGATCGTCTTGGTCATAAACTTTCATGCCAATTAAATCACAGTGATAATATTCATTTTCACTTAAATTTGGCAGAGCGTCTTTCTTTATATAGAGTTCAGTACCAATTAATTTTTCAGCTGTTGACCTATCTTGGATATTATTTATTCTTGCTAATAAAGTTGTATTTTGGCAAGAGGTTATTTTAATTCTAAATTTCTGTGATTGATCATAATTGTATAACTCTCCATATTTATTTAAATCGGCTGGATTATTAGTAAATGATTTAATTTTTAATAAACCTTGAATCCCATGGGCTGCAATTATGACACCTAATTTTATTAGGTGAGGAGAACTATCAGGTGAATGCTGCATTTTGACTTGAAAATAAGTGTTATCTATTTTACATTTTTTAATATACAATATTAATATGTTTTAAAAAAGTTAATTAGTAATAATTATGAAAAAATTATTAGGTGCATTACTTGTAGTAGTGTTATTAGGCGGTATATATTTTGGTTATGAATTTTTTCAAACCCCGGTCGTTAGTGAGAAGGCAAAATCTCACCCTAAAGTTTCGCTTAAGTTATTGCCTTTTCCCTTAATTATAGCCGATGATGGTAGTAAGAATGATTCTTTATTAGAGCTGCTACTTAATAAAGAAAGTAAGATAATCAATGTTCATGATGGCCGTTTAAAATTTGATAATGTTTTACCTTTTGGTTCTGAAGTTGAGATTGGTAGAGTGTTTCTTAATTTTGCTTATGATCATAAGGAAAATAAAGTTAAATTTTCGGGAGATTTAAATAATTCCATTAATACTAAGGTTTCTGGAGAGTATTATTTAAATGATAAAAATAATATTGTATATAATTTAAATTTTAATTCTCCATTATATAATATAATAATCTCCGGTAATTACAAATTTCTTGATGATCAAGAGGGTGTACTTGAGGGAAGTTTCTCCTGTAGTTTTGGTGATGTTGTTCAGTTTCTTAATTTAACTAATAATAATCTTTACCAAAATTTAGGTTTTAATGTTGAAGCTAGCGAGCCTTTTACAATTAATGGCGATTATATTTATCAAGATAATAAGCTTAACCTTAGCAATGTAGTTTTGAAGTCAAAAGACATAGATAGTACTTTAAAACTGGATTTTTCTAATGAGAATAATCTTTTATTGAATATTTATTTGGATATTAATTATCTAAATATAGATAGTTTGATTTCAACATATAATTTAAATAATGGAGAGACTAACTCTTTAAAAATAGCTTTTTCTAACTATTTACTAAAATTTCTCGATTCATATAACAAGAATGCTGTTTTTCAAACTAAAATATCCGGAACTCAGATAGTAATTAATAATGCTAATATCACTAATTTACTTTTAGATGTGAACTCTCAGCAGAATAAAGGTTTAGTAGTAAATAAATTGAATCTGACTCTTCCAGGAGAATCAACTGGTTCAGCTACAGGTGTAATTACGGCTAATCAGTACCGTCCCCAATTTGAGGGTGAGATTGATATTAATAGTAAAGGTTTAAATGACATATTTCTTTTTATTGATGAAGATTCTTACATCCCAGAATTACAAGATAATATTCCTTTTACATTGAATACCAAGGTGTTGATAACCCCTGTATTAAATTTATTTAGTAACGTTAATTTTAATGTAGAAGGTGGGACAGTCGGCGGAGACTTAATATGCTCTAATTATGGACTGCAGAATGTTGTACATTCTGATTTTAATATTGATAATCTTAACATCAATTTAAATTCTTTATTAAAATATGACCCTATAAATGATTTTATTATAAGATCGAATAGTCCAGATTTTATTAGCTATCTAATGCAATTAAAGTCAGTGCAGTTTATACATGATAGTGATTTACAATTCAATGATGTTATTTTAAATGGCAAACCTTTAGATCAAGTAAATTTTGAGTTTGTTGTTAAGCCAGAAATTATAGAGTTAAATAGCTTAAAAGTAAAATCTGACTCATTGAAATTTTCAGGTGACATCTTAATTAATGTTCAAGGTATTGAACCTTTCTTAGGAGTGTCTTTACAAGGCGATCTTTTCAATTCCAGTTTACTGGAAAATATGTTTTTTATTTACGAAGAGCCAGATTATTATACCAAGGGGGATGTTGAGGGATTAGCGACTGATCATGCATCTATTCTCAATAGAAGGAGATTAGAAATATTTAGGTTTGATAAATTCATAGGTTACGTCCAGATGAATTTTAAAAAGTTAAGTAATCTAGGTTTCGATATAAATAATTTTAATTTTTTTGCATCGATTAAAGATAACGTCATGCAGATAGAAAAGTTAAATGCTAACATTTTTGGAGGTTATTTTCAATTAATTGGAAACATGTCCTTCCTTCCATTTGCAAGTAATATATCCTATTCTTTAGCAGATGCTGATTTAGGTCAAATAACCTCGGAGGTTTTTAAAAATAATGACATTACTGGTAATATCAATCTTGTTGGTAATTTAGCTTCAAGTGGTCGTACATTAGGTGATTTACTTAATAGATTAAATGGTAGTACTGAGATGAGTAGTAATAATCTGCTCGTTGATAATTTTAATATAAATTCCTTTGTCACCATGTATGGTAAATCTTCTAAAAATTTAAGTAAAAATATCAATATTAGAACTGGTAGTACTCAATTTAATCAAATTAGTGGTAATATCGGAATTAATGACGGGCTATTTAATTCTAATCAAGTGAATTTTGAAACAGATAATAATATTAATGGAGCTACTAATTTTAACTTTAGCTTAATTGATAATTCTATGAAGTCTATTACAAGTTTTGCTTATGTTGATGCAGAAGGAAACGTTGATGGATTTAATATTTCTTTAAATGGGCCTATAAATAATCTAAAATTACAATTAGGAAACTAGAATTGTAAATTATTTAATAGCGCTTTTTATTAATTGTAGTGCGCGTTTATAAATATCCTTTTTTGCAAAAGTGGAGTTGTAGGAAATAGCTTCAACAGCATCTTTTACAGAATGTTGTTTTAATAATATTTTTAACTCTAAATCCAGCTTTTCTAAGGAGTCTTGTATATTATCTTCGCTGCCAATTATTATTACTATTTCTCCTTTAGGAGGTATAGAAATATAATGTTCTATAATTTTATCTAGCTTGCCCGTTTTGATTTCTTCGAAAGTTTTAGTTAATTCTCTTATTACTGATATAGTTCTATTACCTAATATATTTTTTATATCCTTTAAAGTTATTATTAATCTATTAGCAGCTTCGAATACTATAGTAGTTTTATTGATGTTTTTAATTTCATGGAGTTGATTCATTTTTGAAGATGATTTTGTAGATAGAAATCCCATAAATAGGAAATTATTTGTAGGCAATCCTGATACTGCCAGAGCAGATATTACTGAACTTGGACCTGGACAACTTACAATTTTAATTCCTTGTTCTTGCGCTTCTTTTACTAACTTGTAACCTGGGTCTGAAATTAGAGGGGTGCCGGCATCAGAGACTAAAGCAATAGATTTTCCTGCAAATATTTTTTTAAATAATTTATTTCGATCTTGTTCAGTACTGTGGTCGTTATAGGTAAGCATTGAAGATTTTATATCGTAATAATTTAATAGTTTATTAGTAACTCTGCTATCTTCGCAAGCGATGTAATCTGCGCTAAATAATATATTTAGCGCTCGAAGAGTTATATCTTGTAGATTTCCTATAGGAGTTGCTACTACATATAATGCTGGTTCTAATAATATTTTCTTGATTTTCATTTCTTCGTCTGTTAGTTAATACATGTTTACTTTTTAAAATAGTAACTTAAGGTATGCTAATGCTTGATACTGGAATAATTGTTATTTATCTATTAATTATACTAGGTTTCGGTATTTATAAAGGATTAAATAATAAAACTATTCAAGAATTCTCTATTGCTAATAAACAATATTCAACCCCTGTTATCGTAGCAGCTCTTTCTGCAAGTATGATAGGAGGTTTCGCAACATTTGGTATTGCAAGTCACGTGTTCCAAGTTGGTATTGTGTATATTTTGGTTGCTACAGGAATGAGTTGCAATTTATTTTTAGTTGCTACATTTATAGCCCCTAAATTTATTAGGTTCCAGAATTGCATTTCAGTAGGAGAAGTAATTAAGCAGATGTATGGTAAGTATGCTCAAATTATAACGGGAATTGCAGTGGTATTAATTTCTATAGGAGGAACTGCTACGCAAGTTAGTGCGGTGGGATATATTTTTACCTTCTTTCTTGGAATACCATATATTTTTGGAGTAATATTAGCGTGTGGAGTTGTAGTTATTTATTCTTCTTTCGGAGGGATAAAGTCAATTACTGCAACTGATGTCGTACAATTTGCAATTATAATTATAGTAATACCAGTTATTTGTAATGTTGCCTTATCTAAAGTTGGAGGTTATTCAGCATTAATATCTGCACTGCCAGCTGGCCATTTAACTTTATTTCCTGATGAAAATAGTAATGTAAAGTACCTATTTTTGTTCCTTACATTCGTGATTAGCTTTTTTGAGCCAATTTTTATTCAGCGCTTATTAATGTCTAAGAATACTAATCAAGCAATAACTTCTTCCAAAATTACAGCTGGTGTTACTTTTGTTTATTTCATAATGATTGGTATTATTGGTTTAGTAGCGTATGTACTAAATTCTAACATTGAGCCTAATTATGCTTTGCCTTATATAGTAAATGAATTATTGCCGATAGGTGTAAAAGGGGTGGCTATATGTGGTTTGTTAGCAATTATGATGACTACATCTGATGCTAATTTAAATGTTGCTGGCGTTGCGTTGATTCATGATGTATTAAAGCCATTAAATCCTAAAATTAGCGCTAAGAAAGAATTGGTGTTAACTAAAATTTTCACTTTTATCATAGGGTCGGCTACTATTTTCTTAGCACTAAAATTTCATAATTTAATCACTATACTATTATATGCATTTTATTTCTGGGTACCGATTGTTGTGGTGCCACTTATAGCCGGTTTATTTAATATCCATGCTAGCCCCAAAGCATTCTTTGCTAGTGCCTTTTCAGGATTGATAGTATTTGTTTTATGGAAGATGTTTAGCTTAGATTTAATTTGGGGATTCGATCTGATTATACCAGGCTTGGTAGTTAATGTGGTAGTATTTTCAGTAATTTATTACTATGAAAATACTTCTATGAAAGCAAAACAATTACAAAAAATATAATACAAATTGTATTTTGTGTTATAGGCTAATGTTGTATTTGCACCTTATACCTTTTTATTTTTATAATTTAGGTATATATTTGTTAGTAGTTTGATAGTTTATATTGAAAATTATTCAAAAAAAGGTAATTATACTGTCATAGTTTAATACAATTTAACTTAATTGGGAAAAATAATGTTAAATGATTTAGAAGTTAGCGAATTACTCTGTACAAAATTTTGTCATGATTTAGCTGGACCAATTGGGGCAATTAATAATGGTATAGATTTTTTTGAGTCTGATAATCAACAGATGAAAGAAAAAGCCTACGAGTTAGTTAAATTAAGTTCTAAACAGGCTGTTAATCGCTTAACTTTCTTCAGGCAAGCATATGGTACTACTACTCATGGGTCTGAAGTGCATTTATCAGAGCTGAAATCATTAATATTGAAACTAATGGAAGATACTAAATTACAATTGTCTTTTGAAGATATAACTATTGATGATACGGATATTATTAGCAGTAAATTAGGTAAATTATTATTAAACATAGTAATTATTGCTGCGCATGTTATTATGAGTAATGGGCTAATTACTATTAAAATGCATTCTATGAATAACCAATTAAAAATTAAAGTTTCTGCAGAAGGTGCAATCCATAAATTGGACGAAGAGTTAATTAATATCCTAAATTGGAATTTAGAAGGAATTGAAATTAGTTCTCGTAATATTCAGCATTACTATACAGCATTATTATCAAGAAATACTGGGTCTTCGATTGCAGTTGTAGAAGAAAATAATAAAATATTTTTCAATATTACTAGTAGTAAATAATCAAATAAGCTTTTTGCTTTGTTCAAAAATATTATAATTTGAAACTACTAGGTTACTGGTTATTATATTATCATTATTAATTACATAATCTTCAGCAACAATTCCTCCTGCTTCCTGCACTAGGAGAAACCCAGGTGCAACATCACATAAATGGATATTGCTAGCTAGGAAAAAGTCAGCTTTTCCAGATGCAATATATGCTAAGCTAATTGCTGGACAACCAAGTATTCTTAATTTATGAGATTTTGTATCTATAAATTTTGGATATGTAGTAAGAATCATGGAATTATCTATTTCACTATTGCTGGAAACTCTGAGCCTCATTTTTCCAGAAATTAAATTGGAATTTCGTTCAACCCAAGCGCCGCTGCCTTTGGTAGCGTAATAAGTTTCTCCTAAGGCTATAGCATCTATAACGCTTGCTATAATTTCCTTTTTTCCTGATAAATTTTCACTTTCTAAAGCTATAGAAATGGCAAAATAAGGCATAGCATGGGTAAAATTTTCATGACTAGTTAAGCAATTGATAATCCAACGATTTTTACTATCTTGGCCAGGTTTATTTCCTAAAATTTTTGATAATAATGAAAAATTTGGTCTTGCTTGCATCAGTTCTTCAGATACTGATTGTTCAGCATTCATAAAGGCGTATTTAACAAATTCATTTAGTGGTTTTGTAGATGATCTTAAATGTTGGATTTCATTAAAATCACGGATTAATTTTCTCACTGCTTTTCTCTTTGCAGTCATCATAAGATTAAGGATTGTTGATTCAATATCCATTATGATTTATACCTTTCGACATAACTATCATCTTCAGTTTTTACCACAATTTTTGTATCAGGGTCAATGAAAGGTGGAACCATGATTCTCATACCATTTTCAAGTATTGCTGGTTTATAAGAAGATGCAGCAGTTTGGCCTTTTATCACAGGTTCAGTTTCTGCTACTCGTAATACTACCGTATCAGGCACTGATATTTTAATTGGAGTATCTTCATATAATTCTACAATAATTATCATACCGTCTTGTAAATAGGCTAATTTTTCACCAATTAGCTCTTTATCTATCATGATTTGTTCAAAGGTTTCGGTATCCATAAGATTCAAGTGATTGTCATCTAAGAATAAAAATTGGTATTCTTTTTGATCTAATCTTACTCTTTCAACATCTTCGCTTGAGCGAAAACGTTCGGTGATCTTAGTACCGGTTTTGATATCTTTCATTTCAACTTGGACAAAAGCTCCACCTTTACCTGGCATTGTATGATCTGGTGTTCTGGTTACCACGCATAACCTTCCATTATGCTCTAGTACATTTCCTGCTCTAATTGAATTTGCGTTTATTTTCATTTTACTACTTTATTTGTATATTTTTATTAATTTATTTAACATTTCTAGAGCCTCTTGTTCAGGACGTTGAAAAGTATTTCTTCCAATTATAGAGCCATTACCACCGCCTTCCTTAATTGCCAAGGCTTCTGTATATAAATCCTCAAGACCTTTGCTTACTCCGCCTGAAAAAATTACGATTCTTCTTCCAGCAAAGCAAGATTGTTTAATATGTTCTACTCTTTTAGATAATGTTGAAATATCAATTTTAGATTTTTCATATTGTTTTTTAGCTTCTTCTTGTTCTAAATGGTCGGTTGGTAATTTAACTTTAATAATGTGAGCTCCAAGTAAGCAAGCTATGTGAGCAGCATATGCGCATACGTCTAGTGCTGTTTCACCTGCTTTTGATAAATCTCCACCACGTGGATAAGACCAAATAACAATTGCCAGTCCATATGATTTTGCTTCACTGATAATCTCACTCATTTCGCTCATCATATCAAGAGACATGTCTGAACCAGGATAAATAGTAAAGCCAATTGCTGAACATCCCAGTTTCAAAGCATCGTATATGCTTGCAGTAATTGCTTGATAAGGAGGCATATTTTTTCCTACTAAAGAATTAGAGCTGTTAATTTTGAGAATTGTAGGAATACTACCAGCGAAAGTATCTGCTCCAGCTTCTAACATACCTAAAGGGGCTGCATATGCATTTAAACCAGCTTTAATTGCCAATGAGTAATGATAATGTGGGTCATATGCATCTGGGTTAGGAGCAAAACTTCTTGCTGGGCCATGCTCAAAACCTTGATCTACAGGTAAAATTATTAATTTACCCGTGCCACCTAGCTGCCCATGCATCAAAATTCTACATAAATTAGTTTTTACACCTGGGCTATCACTTTCGTAATAAGATAAAATTTGTTTTACTTCTTTAGTTACTTGCATTTAGATTCTCCATATTAATTTGGCAAATTTTTGATAACTGAAAGTACTTCTTGAGCATGATTTGTTACCGAAACATTACGCCATATTTTTTTGATATTGCCTGTTGTATCTATAATAAATGTTGAACGTTGTATACCCATGTATTTTTTACCATACATACTTTTCTCCACCCACACATTATAAGTCTCACAAGCTTTACCCTCAATATCACTAGCTAAATCAAAATTTAAACAATGTTTTTCCTTGAATTTTTTATGACTTAAAGCGTTATCTTTGGAGATGCCAATTATTACAGTGTTTAAGTTATTAAATTCATGATTCAAGTTAGTAAAATCTTTAGCTTCAATGGTGCAGCCAGGAGTATCATCTTTTGGGTAAAAATATAATACTACATTTTTGCCTTGTAAATCTTGTAATCTAATATTTTTGCCACTATCTAAGCTTAGTTCAATATCAGGGGCTGCACTATTTTCTTCTATATTAGACATAATTCCTCGAAATTTAATCCTAAGTAATAATAAATATTATGTATTAATTCAACCTTAATGTTGATATATAAGGATTATTTAGTTACATTTAAAAAAAACTATTATCTGTATAATATGACCAAAGCCGATATAGTATCTATTACTGATAATTATCCAGAGTATACAGTTACTGAGCTGTCTAATCTACTAAAAAAAACTGTCGAAGAAAATTTTTCTTATGTTAGGGTTAAAGGTGAGATTTCTGGATTAAAAGTAGCTCCCTCAGGTCATGCTTATTTCTCACTTAAAGATAATTCATCACTGATTTCAGCGGTGTGTTGGCGAGGGACTATTAGTAATTTAGAGTTTAAGCCAACAGAAGGTGTTGAAGTTGTTTGTGTAGGGGCTCTTACAATTTATCCTGGTCAATCTAAATATCAAATTGTTGTTCATGCGGTTCAATTAGCTGGTATAGGAAGTTTAATGGCTCTGCTTGAAAAGCGCAAGGAGCAATTTGCTAAGGAAGGTTTGTTTTTGGAAGAGCATAAAAAACCTTTGCCATTTCTACCTAAAGTAATAGGAATTATTACTTCTCCTACTGGATCGGTAATACGTGATATACTACATCGTATTACTGATCGTTTTCCTAGTAGGGTATTAGTTTGGCCTGTTTTGGTGCAAGGAGAACATTCAGCAAAACAGGTAGCAGATGCAATCGTTGGTTTTAATAAAATTACTCAATTAGGAAATACACCTAGTCCAGATGTTATAATTGTTGCAAGAGGTGGGGGGTCAATTGAAGATCTATGGTCTTTTAATGAAGAAATTGTAGTGCGTGCAGCCTTTTCATCGGTAATTCCTATAATTTCAGCAGTTGGGCATGAAACCGATACTACTTTACTTGATTTTGTTGCAGATAAACGCGCTCCTACACCTACTGCTGCTGCTGAATTAGTAGTGCCAGTCAGAAGTCAATTGATATTTACTGTTAATGAGCTTGGACATAGATTATATAATAAATTAAACACCTATCTTGTTCATTTAGATACTAAATTAACCTCTCTTTCTAGAGGCTTACCAAACCTCAAATTATTAATAGTTAATTTTATGCAGAAATTGGATGATTTATCTATTCGGTTATATGAGTCGTATCCAAGATATTTTAAAACTTTATATGATTTGATAAAAAATTATGAATCAGCAATCCATGTGGTTAAATTTAATAAGGATATTGAAAGAATCCAAGGTGTTTTAGATGATTTTCAAAAAAGGCTTCAATATAGTTTACAAGTCAATTTTGCTGCCAAGTTAAAAGATTTCGAATCTACTACCGCATTATTTGAATCATATAGTTACAAAAATACTCTTAAGAGAGGATTTGCTATAATAAAAGATCAAAATAACAATATTGTAAAATCTATAAGCGAAATGTTTTCGGATCGAAAATTCACTGTTGAAGTAAGCGATGGAATAAAATCTATCAAAGTAATAGAATAAATAGTTACTTATATTAGACCATGGTAAAAATGACCATAATTTAGAAAGTACGAAACTTGTTTAATACATTCCTCATTAGTAACAATAAAAAGATGAGTCGAATGAATAATAATATGATCTTTCATACCATTAATTTTGGTACTAGCAACTGTTATGAGTCCGTCATTTGGTCCTTTAATTAAAAAGTGAATTAATGGATTGATACAACAATTTCCAGCAATAACTCCTAGCTCAAATTTTACTGATTTATCTAAATTTACATTAATAAAAGAGTTTTTTTTAGTACCTAATTGTTGTAAAGCTGGGCCGAAATATGCTTTAAATAAGAAATTATTTCTAAAAAAATCTACAACTTTGCTACCTTTATTAGGAGGGGTAATCATCACTACTCGACCAATATTTAACTTGGGATGATCAGCAATATATTTGCGTACTATAATTCCTCCTAATGAATGAGTTACGAAATGGATCTTTTTCTTTTTATCAGTGCAAAGTTTATTGATTGTTTTTGCTAAAAAATTATCTGCTAAATTTTCTATGGAATGTCTACGTGATGGATAATCTAAATTTATAACAATATATCCTTCACTACTTAAAGTTTCAGATATTTTATTCATGGACCTAGATGTCCATGCTAATGCATGAACTAATACTACATAATCTCCATTATTACCAATTGCTACACATTTAGCAGGAGATTTGCATAAATCATTAATCCAATTAATTGCAGCTTCAAATAGAAAATTCATGATACAACTTTCTTTAAAGAAATTTTTATGATGTTAGCACTAAAAGTATATTGTTTCTAGAGGGTATTAATACTATTTTTTTAAACTATTCTATGAGTTCAGATTTATTTTTGCAGTATAAAAACCACATATTTATTATAAAACTTTAGTAAAATATGGATTACTTTAGATATTAACATTCCTTTAGTGATAATCTTTTTATGTACCTGTTTGTATCTAATTATAAAGGGTGTTTATTAATTTTATAACGAGGCTAATTAATTATGAAAAAATTTAGTATTTTATCTGCGGTAGTAACAGCTGCATTAGCAATTAATTCTGCACATGCTGGAACAAATGATATGGAGCAATGTAAAGTTGTTGATAAAAATGGCAAAGGTTTGATTAAAGCTCATAAAGGATCTTGTGCAGGTGGAGGTGGCTCTTGTGCTGGAAGTAATGAAGCGGGTGACCCAAACGCATTTATTATTGTTCCTAAGGGTCAATGTGCAAAAATTAATATGGGTGATTTTAGTGGTGTTTCGCCAGCAGTTAAGGACTCTATCGAAGGAGCTAATTAATTTAGGTTGTTTACATGATTTCACAACCTTTTATCGGTATTGGTTTACGACAACCTCATTATAAAAATATTTTAGAGGAAAAACCATCTATTGATTGGCTTGAAGTTCATAGTGAAAATTATATGATGAAGGGAGGCAGGGCTCTTAACCTCCTTTCATCAATTAGAAAAGATTATCCGATGGGCCTGCACGGTATCGGGTTATCACTTGGATCAGCGCAAGGTGTTGCAAAACAACATTTGGTTCGTCTGAAAAAATTAATAAATCATATAGATCCTTTTCTAGTATCAGAGCATTTATCTTGGAGTTATATAAATAATACTTACATACCTGATTTAATTTCATTGCCCTATGCTGAAGAGAGTCTACAAATTTTTTGTGATAATATAGACAAAACTCAAACTTACTTACAAAGACAAATACTAATCGAGAATCCTTCATCTTATATTGAATATGTAAATTCGATCTATAGTGAGCCTGAATTTTTAGTAAATGTTGCTCAAAAAAGTGGAGCAGCAATTCTTTTAGATGTGAATAATATTTATGTCTCTTGTACCAACCATGGTTGGTGTGCTAAATCTTATATACAAGCTATCCCTTCTGATTTGGTAAAAGAAATTCATATAGCTGGGCATTCAATAAAGAGAATTAATAATCATAATCTTCTTATAGACACCCATGATCAGTTTGTTTGCCAAGAGGTTTGGGATCTTTATTCGTTAGCTATAAAAAGATTTGGTAAAGTGCCAACGCTGTTAGAATGGGATGCCCACATACCGGAGCTTTCCGTATTAGTTGCTGAAGCACAAAAAGCTAAAGCTTTATCTTTTACCTCGGTAAAGGAGCCTGAATATGCTTAAAGACATTCAAACGCAATTTTATTCAACAATAATGGATAATGCAGAAAGTAGCTTGAGCACTATTATAAAGCCATCGAGATTTAATACAGAAGAATGTTTAAAAGTTTATCGTTTAAATATTTTTGAGAATCTGCGTAAAGCATTAGAAGTAACCTTTCCTGGGGTATGGAAATTATTAGGTGATGAATGTGCTAATGGCCTTTCTTATATTTTTGTTAGAGATATAAAAAATTTTCCGAATACAAGTGTATTAGATGAATGGGGAGAAAGCTTTCCTGACTTTTTATCTTCTCATAGCTCGACTAAATCTCTGCCTTATCTAAGAGATTATGCTTATTTTGAATGGTTAAAGCATCTTAGCTATTTTGCTGAAGATATGCCCTATTTATCATCACAAATTTTGGAAACCATTTCGGAAGAAATTATAGATAATATAAAGTTTGTTTTCCATCCATCAGTTTTTTTATTAAAAACAGACTTTCCATTAGACTCTATAGAGGTGATTATTGAAAACCCTAATTCACCATCAATAAACCTAAATAAAAAGCTTACATATGCAATAATAGGGCGTTGCTTTGATGAAGTAAAAACGCAATGGATATCAGAAAGCTATTGGAAATTCTTTAATTTATTAAAGAATGGGTGCGCTCTTAGAGAGTCCTATGAAGGAGTGCTAGATAGTAATGCAGATTTTAATTTAACTGAAGCTCTTATATTTTTATTAGGCAGAAATTATATTCAATCAATTATTTAAAGGAGGCAATATGTGGAAACAAATAAATAACCTACAAAATAATTTTATTGGTCAGACTTATATAAAGTTCACTAATTTTCTTGATACTTTTGGATCAGCTTTATTTATGTTATTTATAAGGATCTGGATGGCGCAAATTTTTTGGTATTCTGGGCTTACAAAAATTTCCAATTGGCCAGCAACAATTTACCTTTTTCAATATGAGTATAAGGTGCCAGAGTTGCCAGTAGAATTTGCTGCTATTTCAGCTACTACTATCGAGTTAGTTTGCCCTGTATTGATTACTATTGGCTTTATGACAAGATTATCTGCAATACCTATGTTGATTATGGCAATAGTAATTGAAACCACTTTTTTGAAACTAACTGAGCAAATTTATTGGATGATCCTTTTAGGAATGATCATTATTCAAGGTCCTGGTAAATTATCGTTGGATTATTGGATTAAGCGGAAATTAGCTAAGAAATAGGTTAGTGTCTAAAGTTCTTTTTGGTAGTGCGTAAATTATGAATCAAAACTAATTAATGAGCTTGGCTGGGACGGTAGGATTCGAACCTACGGATGACGGGATCAAAACCCGTTGCCTTACCACTTGGCGACGTCCCAATTTATGAAACCAAGATTCCTTTATAAATTTATTCTTTCTTGATGTCAAATATCATCTGAGGGCATTAGAAAGTTTTTAATTTAGCCTGGTTGTTCCTCCTAGTATTTTAATACTAATAAAATTCTTTAACTTTTTATTAATATCATTTATTATAAAAATTCTTTAATTAATTTTTATTGAATTATGAATGATAAAAAACGCATAGTAGTAGCAATGTCCGGAGGAGTTGATAGCTCAACAGTGGCAGCTATGCTTGTAGAGCAAGGTCATGATGTAATTGGTGTAACGATGCAATTATATGATATGGCTGAAACTTTGAAGAAAAAAGGAGCATGCTGCGCTGGTCAAGATATTTATGATGCAAAAATGACAGCGGATAAGCTTGGTATTCCACATTATGTCCTGAATTATGAAAATCGCTTTAAGAATGCAGTTATTGAGGAGTTTGCCGATTCTTATTTACGAGGTGAAACCCCTATACCTTGTATTAAATGTAATCAGACAGTAAAGTTTACTGATTTGTTTAAAATGGCAAAAGATCTAGGAGCTGCATCTTTAGCAACAGGTCATTATGTTCGAAAAATACATGGTGCAAAGGGTGTAGAGTTGCATAGAGGAATCGATAGAAAAAAAGATCAAAGTTATTTTCTCTTTGCTACGACTAAAGAGCAGCTAGAATTTGTAGAATTTCCTCTAGGTGAATTTAGTAAAGAACAAACTAGGGAACTAGCAAAAAAATATGGTCTTGAGGTAGCAGATAAGCCCGATAGCCAAGATATTTGTTTTGTACCGAATGGTGATTATTCGTCAGTAATCGAAAGAATAAGGCCTGGTGCTTTAGACGAAGGAAATATTGTTGATATAAATGGTAAAATTATTGGTAAGCATAACGGTATTATAAATTATACTATTGGTCAACGTAGGGGGATCGGTATAGCAAATAGCGAGCCATTGTATGTAGTCCAAATTAATCCACAGAATAATACTATAGTTGTAGGTGCAGAAATTCATTTACAAAAGGTTAATTTTAGCATAAAAGACGTTAATTGGCTGTTAAATGAAGAATTTCCCGTTGAAGGGATAAAGTCGCAAGTTAAGATTAGATCTAGCCATGAAGGGTGTGAGGCAATAATAAAAAAATCACCTGATGGTTATTTTAAAGTGCAATTACTTGAATACCAAAAATCAGTTACTCCAGGCCAAGCTTGTGTAGCATATGATAATACTAGGGTACTTGGTGGTGGATGGATCTCAAACATTAATTAATAAGGAATTGTTATGAATATATTTCGGAAGAAGAATATAACTTTGGTGCGCGATATAAGTGAGCATAGTAAGCTTGAAAAAAGGCTTGGGGCTATGGACCTAATATTAATGGGGATTGGTGCGGTTATTGGTACTGGTATTTTCGTATTAACTGGTATTCAAGCAGCAACAGCAGCAGGACCAGCTGTTACTTTATCTTTTGTACTTGCTGGGCTTACATGTATATTTGTAGCATTGGTTTATACTGAAATTGCCTCTACTGTTCCTTCAGCTGGCGGCGCATATACCTTTGCTTATATATCTTTAGGAGAAATAATAGCTTGGCTAGTAGGATGGGTATCAATTATACAATTTTGTATTGGTTCTACTACTGTGGCCGCAGGTTGGTCTGGTTATATGGTAGGGATCTTAGAGCAAGGAGGTATACATTTACCATATCTTCTTACTCATGTTCCTAGCAAAGGTGGGATTATCGATTTACCAGCAAGTTTAATTTGTTTGGTTATTACTTTTATCTTGATTAGAGGAATCAAAGAAAGCGCTACCTTTAATGCTATATTAGTAGCAGTCAAAATTATAGCAATTTTCTTGTTTTTAATTATTGCTACTCCGCATTTTAACTTAGAAAATTGGAGTAATTTTGCTCCATTTGGTGTTAAAGGCATAGCGGTAGCGGCTGGTGCTATATTTATGGCTTATACTGGCTTCGATACTGTAGCTAATGCTGCTGAAGAAAGTAAAAACCCAGAAAAAGATGTAACATTTGGATTAATAGGCTCTTTGTTAGTGTGTATATTACTTTACGTACTTGTGGCTGGAATGGTTACTGGTATCGTGCCGTACGATACGTTGAATAACTCTGAACCACTTGCATATGCATTAAAAGCTAATGGTAGTCATATAGGAGGAGCATTAGTAGCTGCTGGGGGGATTGCAGGTATGACCACAGTGATTTTATTTCAAATATATGCACAATCTAGGATTTTTATGGCTATGTCACGTGATGGGCTATTACCTAAATTATTTAGTAAAATTCATTCGAAATACCACACACCTTATATAAGTACAATTATTATAGGCGTAAGTATGGCTGTTATAGCTGGGTTCGTGCCTATTACTATCATGGGTAATTTGGCAAGTATGGCTACTTTAATTGTTTTTACTTTAGTTGCAATTTCAGCCTTTATTTTGAGAAAAAATAAGCCGAATATTAAGAGGCCATTTAAATGTCCAGCTATTAATCTTGTTACATTAATAGCCGTAGCATCATGTTGCTATTTAATTGCTCATTTAATACCGTCTGTAGGTCTAATAATGTTTATATGGGTTTTAATTGGTTTAGGGATTTATTTCGTATATAGTAAAAATAATGCTAATAAATTTTATAAAGTTTAATTTCTAACTTAATATGCAATTGCAACCCGTAAGAGGCACAAAAGATATTTTGCCTGATGATTACGTAGTTTATTTAGAGCTACTTGCTAAGGCAAAGCAAGTTGTAACTGGTTATGGTTATCAGGAGATTTCCATACCGATTTTCGAGTTTTCTGAGGTATTTAAAAGAACCTTAGGAGATTATTCTGATGTTGTAACTAAAGAAATGTATAGTTTTGAAGACCGAGGTGGCCAAAGTATTACCCTTCGTCCTGAACATACTGCTGGTATTGCGCGTTGTATAATTTCAAATGGTTTGCAACATCTTTTACCGTTAAAGCTTTTTACAATTGGGCCAAATTTTCGTTACGAAAGGCCTCAAAAAGGAAGACAGAGACAATTTCATCAGATGACAGTTGAAGCAATTGGATATAACAATCCGATAATTGATGTTGAAGTAATGGCTCTTGCTGCGAATATTCTAAAGGCACTGAATATTTTTGATAAAACCAGGTTAGAAATTAATACGCTTGGGGATAATGAAAGCCGTGCTCTATATTTAAGTGAACTGACAAAATATTTATTTAAATATAAAAATGATTTATCTGAAGAAAGCAAAGTTAGGCTTGAGAAAAATCCTTTAAGAGTTCTAGATTCAAAAGATCCGAATGATAAAAAAATTGTTGCAGACGCACCAGTGATTTATGACTCTTTAAATGCCCATTCTAAGAAGTTTTTTGATCAGGTTCTAGAATCGCTAACTCAAATTGGTATAAAGTTTGTCTTAAATAGTAAAATTGTTCGAGGGTTAGATTATTATTCTCACACGGCTTTTGAATTTGTAACTGAAGAGTTAGGTTCGCAAGGGACAGTAATAGGTGGTGGTAGGTACGATGATTTATATAAAATCATGGGCAATCATGATATTCCTGCTGTTGGTTTTGCAATGGGAATAGAAAGAGCTTTTGAGTTATATAATATTGCAAATCCTAAATCTGATGCTTATCAAGGTATATTTGTAGTGAGCTTAAGTGGCGTAAGTGATATTCAATCATTAAAAATTGCTGAGATTTTGCGATCAAAAAATATCACTGTGTATTTTGAACAAATTAACAATGTGGCAAAAGCTATTAAAAAAGCTGTAGTGAAGAAAGCTGAATTTATGGTTATTGTTGGCGAGGACGAAATTAAAGAAGAGAAATTTAAGTTGAAGAATTTAGTTAATCGCGATGAGCGAGTTTTGAATATAGATGAATTAGTAAATTTTGTAGAAAGTCATGAGTTTTAAAAATAAATTAGATAAAATTTTAGAAAGGCATATTCAGTTACAGAATAAGTTATCTGATCCTGAGGTAATTGCCAGTAAGGATTTTGTAAAGTTATCTAAGGAATTATCTGATCTTGAAAGAATAGTAGAAAATATTAATAGCTATAAAAAGCTTATCGATGAGATGGATAATCTTAAATTATTGGTAGAAGATTCAACTATTGATAATGAATTAAAAAATATGGCAGAGCAAGAGCTTCACCAGCTTAAAAAAATATTGCCTGATGTAGAAAAAAAATTAAAGCTATCTCTCTTACCTAGGGATGAAGCTGATGCAAAAAATGCTATTCTCGAAGTTAGGTGTGGGACAGGAGGAGAAGAAGCAGCTTTATTTGCCGCATCACTATTTAATATGTACTTACGCTATGCTGATAGACAAGGGTGGAAATGTGAAATTTTGTCTATTTCAGAAACCGGAATTGGTGGATATAAAGAAGCTTCAGTTAGTATTTCTGGCCAAGATGTTTTCTCTAAATTAAAGTTCGAATCTGGTGTTCATCGAGTGCAGAGGGTGCCAGAAACTGAAACTAGCGGCCGCATACATACTTCTGCAGCTACTGTAGCTGTATTACCTGAAGCTGAAGAAGTAGATATCCATATTGATGAAAAAGATTTAAGGATAGACATTTTTAGATCAAGTGGTCCAGGTGGCCAATCAGTTAACACTACTGATAGTGCAGTACGTATAGTGCATATACCTACTGGTATTATGGTTCAACAACAAGATGAAAAGTCGCAACATAAAAATAAAGCAAAGGCGATGAAAATTTTGCGAGCCAGGCTCTATGAAGCTGAAAGGGTAAAAAAGGAAGCGGAAAGAGCTGCTGCAAGAAAAAGTCAGGTCGGAAGTGGAGATCGTTCAGAGCGTATTAGAACTTATAATTTTCCCCAAGGTAGAGTTACAGATCATAGGATAAATCTCACTTTATATAAACTAAATGATATTATTAATAATGGCGAGTTAGAAGAGTTAATAGATGCATTGATTTCAGAAGATGAGGCAAAAAGACTAGCTGAATCGGTAGAATAGGAGGAATTAGAACCTTTAAAGTAGAAAACATTTGCAGTTTACTCTAATAGTATTATCATTCTAACAATAACCTAAAATTATATCTTGATATGAGTAATAAATTAATAAAAAAACGTCCTATTTCTCCGCATTTGCAAATTTATAAACCTCAAATTACTACAGTCTTATCCATATTACATCGTATTACAGGAGCTGCATTGTTTTTTGGAATAATTATGCTTTCTTGGTTAATGATAATGATCTTAATTCAAGCGCTTGGTCTAGGATTTTTTGAAGTGGATTTTAGTTTGTTAATAGAAAATATTTTTTTCAAATTAGTGGTATTGGGAATAGTTTATTGTTTGTATTATCATTTTTTAAATGGCATAAGGCATCTTTATTGGGATATGGGATATGGTGTTAATAACAGATCAGTTACTATTTCTGGCATTATAGTGATTACTCTTGCACTTTCTCTCACAGGGATAACATATTTTATTGCTTTATATAATGCATTTTAGGGTAAATAATGATGAATAATAATTCGTATGCAACAGCTTTGAAAAAAGTAAAAGGTCTTGGAACTGCAAAGTCAGGTACTTATGAGTGGTGGATATTAAGAAAAACTTCAATAATACTAATACCATTAACATTATGGTTTATTTGGGTTATTAACTCGTTTTTATTTGATCCCGAATTGGTAATTAATGCTTTATTGTATTCTCCTTTTAGGTTTTTATGTTTTCTAATTTTGCTAAATTTATCTATTTTTCACGGTATGTTAGGAATGAAAGAGATTTGTGAAGATTATATTCATAAAGAATCTTATAAATTTGCAACAATTTTTCTAATACAATGCTTAAGTTGGTTTACAATGATTGCATTATCACTTACATTAGTCCTAAATTTCTTTGTTAATATTTAGTACATTTCGAGTAAACCATGTTGAAAAGTTATGAAATTATAGATCATAAGTTTGATGTAGTAGTAATTGGTGCGGGAGGAGCTGGATTAAGAGCGACTTTTGGAATGGCAGAAATAGGTTTGTCTACTGCATGTATTACTAAAGTTTTTCCTACCCGCAGTCATACTGTAGCAGCTCAGGGTGGTATGAGTGCTGCCTTGGGTAATATGAGCAAAGATGATTGGCGTTGGCACGCATATGATACTGTGAAAGGTTCTGATTGGCTTGGTGATCAAGATGCAATTGAGTATATGTGTAAAAATGCTATGAATGCTGTGATAGAGCTCGAACATTATGGAGTTCCTTTTTCTAGAACGGAAGAGGGCAAAATTTATCAACGACCCTTCGGTGGTATGACAACTGAATATGGGGCTGGTAAACCTGCACAGCGTACCTGTGCAGCAGCTGATAGAACGGGTCATGCTATTTTACATACTTTATATCAACAATCTCTTAAGCATAAGGCGAAGTTTTTTATTGAATATTTTGCGCTCGATTTAATAATGAACGAAAAAAACGAATGTGTAGGCGTTATGGCTTGGAATTTAGATGATGGTACTTTACATCGTTTTCATGCGCATTATGTAATTATTGCGACTGGTGGTTATGGTAGAGCGTATTTCTCTGCAACTTCTGCGCATACCTGTACCGGTGATGGTAATGCGATGTGTTTAAGAGCAGGGTTACCTTTGGAAGATATGGAATTTGTTCAATTTCATCCTACAGGAATTTATGGATCTGGTTGTTTGATTACAGAAGGTTCTAGAGGGGAAGGTGGGTACTTAGTGAATTCTGAGGGCGAAAGATTTATGGAAAGATACGCCCCTCATGTTAAGGATTTAGCGTCGCGAGATGTGGTATCTAGAGCTATGACTATAGAAATTAGAGAAGGCAGAGGAGTAGGCCCCAAAAAAGATCATATATATTTACATCTCGATCATTTGGACCCAGAAGTATTACATACTCGTTTACCTGGAATTTCAGAAACTGCAAAAATTTTTGCAGGTGTTGATGTAACAAGAGAACCAATACCTGTATTGCCAACTGTTCATTATAATATGGGTGGCGTTCCAACTAACTACCATACAGAAGCTATTAGATTAAAAAATGGTAAGGAAGAAATTATACCAGGCTTAATGGCTATTGGTGAAGCAGCTTGTGTTTCGGTCCATGGTGCTAATAGGTTAGGATCCAACTCATTGTTAGATTTAGTCGTATTTGGTAGAGCAGCTGCATTAAAATGCAAGGAAATGATAACTAAAGATAAAGTTTTAAAACCTTTACCTGAAAATGCTGGTGAAGAGGCAATTGCTAGATTAGATAAAGTGAGATTCAGCAAAGGACCTTTAACTACTGCTCAAATTCGTGGCAATATGCAAGACATAATGCAGAAACATGCTGCCGTATTCAGGGATAAAGAAAGTTTAGAAGAGGGCGTGACGCTGATTGACAAAGCTTGGAAAAGCTATAAAGATTTAGGGATCACAGATCGTGGCTTGATATGGAATAGTGATTTGGTGGAAGCATTGGAATTACAGAATTTATTAGAGCAATCTGTAGTAACCATGTATAGTGCACTTAATAGAACTGAAAGCAGAGGGGCACATGCCCGAGAAGATTATCAAGAACGTGATGATAAAAAATGGCTAAAGCATACAATGACATGGTTTGATTATAATACTGGTAAAGTAAAAATAGAGTACAAACCCGTGCATTTATATACTTTAACTGATGAAGTAGAAGTATTTCCTCCAAAGAAACGAGTTTATTAGTAGAGGGTAAAATGGTTCAGTTAAGACTTCCTAAAAATTCTAAAATTAAAGAAGGCAAGGAGCATAGAATACAAGCTGCTAAAGGAAAGAATGATATAAAAAAATTTAGAATATATCGTTATGATCCTGAAGACGAAAATAATCCACGCATAGATACTTATGAGATTGATTTGTCAACTTGTGGACCGATGGTTCTAGATGCTTTAATCAAAATTAAATCAGAAATAGATTCTACTCTAACTTTCCGGCGTTCATGTCGCGAAGGTATTTGTGGTAGTTGTGCAATGAATATTGATGGCACTAATACTTTAGCTTGTACGAAGCCTATAGAAGAGATTAAAGGAGATTTAAAAATTTATCCATTACCACATTTACCAGTGGTAAAAGATTTAGTTCCAGACTTAAATAATTTTTTTGCTCAATATGCATCGATACAGCCTTGGTTAAAGTCTGATGAAGAGCCATCTTCAAACCAAGAAAGACTGCAATCTGTAGAAGATCGTGCTAAATTAGATGGTTTATACGAATGTATTTTATGTGCTTGTTGTTCAACCAGTTGTCCTAGTTATTGGTGGAATGATGATAAATTCCTAGGGCCAGCGATATTACTTCAAGCTCAGCGTTGGATTGTAGATAGCAGAGATGAAGCTACTGGAGAACGTCTAGATATGCTTGAAGATCCGTTCAAACTTTATAGATGTCATACGATTATGAATTGCGCTAAAACATGTCCTAAAGGATTAAATCCTGCTAAAGCCATATCAGATATTAAAAAACAGCTGATAGAGCGCAAAGGCATTTAAGTAATAATACATGAATACTAATGATTTAAACAATAGTAGGCGTATTGAATCTTTCCTAACTAATGCTTGGAACGAGCCAGTTAGCAAAAAAAATCAAGTTAAGGCTATAAAGGCTTTAGAGCAAGGAAAATTATTGTTTTTTCCCGAGCTTAAAGTTAAAGCTACTCCTGAGGAAATGCAGGTATTAATTAATGCAGTTGTAGAACCTAATACCAAGAATATTAGTTACGATTATAATACCAAAAAAATTAGAGGAAGTCAGGATTCCTTAGAAAAAAAGCAATTACTGAAGGAAATATTAGATAAGTATGCTGAACAGACGATTGCTCTAATTAATAATCATTTTCCGCAATATACCAATAAGCTCCAAATTGGTCGTACTAGCTTAAGGCCAGTAGAAATTAAAGGTAGAATTAGCACTTCTTATAGAAAAGATGATACACGTCTGCATGTAGATGCGTTTCCATCAAGTCCAAATCAAGGAAGAAGAATTCTACGAGTATTTAGTAATATTAATCCTGACGGAAAACCTCGGACTTGGCGTTTAGGGGAAGATTTTTTTCATGTAGCACAATATTTTTTTCCTAAAATTAAACCCCAGATACCTGGTATTTCATGGTTTATGAAAGTTTTTAAAATTACTAAGGGAGTTCGTACCCCTTATGATCATTATATGTTAAATATACATGATAAAATGAAATATGATCTATCTTATCAAAATACCGTTGATTCAGAAGTTATTCATATTCCAGCTAATTCTAGTTGGGTTGTCTTCTCTGATCAGGTTTCTCATGCTGTATTATCAGGCCAACATATGCTAGAACAGACTTTCTACTTGCCTATTGAGGCAATGGATGATGTTAATACTTCCCCGATCAAAATTTTGGAAAAATTAGCTAAAAAGAACTTAGCTTAATTAAAGTTCATAAATTGTTTATTAATTTATTGACATTAAGCTAATGGGTAAATATTTTGGGGTATCTAAATTAGCTATTAAGGATCAAAATGTTAGAAATATTGAATTGGTTGAATATCATTGAGACATTTTATTGGCAATATATAGGTGTATCTCTGATTATTTTATCTGGTATTTATTTTACAATAAAAACTAAAGGTTTCCAATTTAAAGTCATTTATAATTTTAAAGATACTTTTAGAACTATTAGAAGAGAATCTAAAAATAAACATTTGCCAGGAATACATCCTATAAAATTATATTTTGCTTCAATAGGGGGGATGGTAGGTCTTGGTAATATAGTGGTAATAGTAACTTCTGTAGTTTATGGTGGACCAGGAGTTTTGGTTTGGTTATGGATTGCGGCTTTTGCAGGGATGATAATTAAATATTGCGAAATTTATTTAGGAATAAAATTCCGTCATGCTAACGGAAAAAATAGCTTTAATGGTGGCCCAATGTATTATTTAAGAGAAGCATTTGGTGCAAAGTTTATACCAATAATTCTATGTGTGATGCTCTGTATTTATGGGGTAGAAGTATCGCAATTTAAGATTATCACTGATACAGTTTGTAGTACATTTAATCTTGATAACACTATAATTACCTACTGTTTTATAGCATTAGTTATATATTCTTCCATCGGAGGTATTAAGAGATTAGCTAATACTTGTACTTTACTGATGCCACCTTTTATTATTTTTTATCTTTTCATATGTTTATGGGTAATTATTGCTCATTACGAAATATTGCCTTCAATTTTTATGACGATTATAAAATCAGCATTTGTTGGCCATGCTCCAATCTTTGGTTTTGCTGGAAGCACATACTTAATGGCTGCGCAGACTGGAGTTGCACGTGCTGTATATTCTAGTGATATAGGTATTGGTTATGACTCTATAATTCAAAGTGAAACTGCTACAACTTTTCCAGAAATTCAAGCTAAAATGGCTATTTTTGCTCAATTAACAGACGCCTTTATTTGTACTCTCAGTATATTAGTAGTATTAGTAACAGGCATTTGGCATAATCCATTCTTAAATGAGCCTTCAGAATATATTATTGAAGCATTTGCAATGCATTTTCCTTATGTAAAATACTTTATGGCTGGGCTATTTTTTCTAGCAGGCTTTACTACGATTATTGCTTATTTTACTGTAGGTATAAAGTGCGCAGAATTTATTAATGGAAAATGGGGTAGAAAGATCTATATTCTTTATGCAATATTAGCTTTAATTACCACTAATTATTTAAATCAGACTACATTGATCACCATCATGAGCCTTGCGGGAGGAATATTAGTTTTTTTAAATCTTTTTGGTATTATGAAGTTAAAAAAATATATTAAATTTCCAATTTAGAAAACCTATTTTGATAGTGATAAAATTATACTTATTTATAAAATATAAAGCTCTAGCCTGCGAAAGTTTATTTGCAATGTATAAAGAAGCTTGTAAATTTAAATAAAAGGCTAGTAATAGCTTTTATAACATTTAAAATTTACAATAATTTTATAATGAAATGTAATTATAAGAAATATACATTACGCTTTATTTCTCTATTATTGTTGGGTTTAACAATAGGTTGTTCTAGTAATGTAACTTGTGTTGAACCGGACGATTTTGGTTATGGATTCTTTAGCATACCTTCGAATCCTCCTCTTAATATGATACATGCTCCTCAACAACCTAATCAACCTTTTGTGCCTGAATATGCTGATTGGACAGATACAGGCTTAGTTACAAATGGTGAGCAGATATTATTAGTAGTGCGTAATAATTATGATAATAATGGTACTTCCCCTACTTTAGGCCAATGTAATATAGTTAGTGGTCAATCAACTTTTTCTCCTAGTTATTCATGGACGGCCTGGTTTGGTAATTTTCAAGCACAACAAAATGAATTTTTTTATAATAGTTTATGTGAGTTTCCACAAGCTACTTGTTCTTCGGCAGGAGAATGTTCTACTACACCTTATGGAGTAGTGGCAAACCCTCCTTGTGTATTTGTTTCAGGCCAAGGAGCTCTAGCATTATTAATTCCTGTAGGATCTAGCCCAAACGGTACTGGTGGGGTTATACCGGCAAATGCTAATACCTATCATCTTGGAGTTGGCTCGAGTTGCTGTAATGGCATGGGTACTACTTATGACGCTGATTGTTTAGCAGGAGGGTTATATTTGTCTAAACCTCCTGCTCAATGCGCTAATGGTTGTCAATTATATGTAAAAATGATTGATCAACTTTATGAAGATAATTATGGAAGTTATACTGTCTCATCTAAATCAGGATTTAACTCGGCGCCTGGAGCATTAGCATGGTTAGTAAATATAATTCAAACTAGCTTATGTGACGCAACGATATCTATTTATAATAACCTTATTCCATATTTAGGATATCTTAGGGTGTTTTTAATCCTTTATGTAGCATTTTCTGCAATAGGTTTTTTAGTAGGGACGGTGGAAATTACTCAAAGAGAGCTGATGATGCGGCTCTTTAAAATAGCTCTTGTAATACAAATTTCTACCACCCAGTCAAGCTGGAGTTTTTTCAATAATTATTTTTTTAGTTTTTTCACTAATGGAATTGGTGAAATAGTTGGAATGGTATTTCCTGGTACTGATCCGTATGTACAGACAACAGGTCAATGCTCTCAAAATATAAGTGGGTTTGCTCAATTAGACTCTATCATAAATATGATGCTTTCTTCTTCTACATTTAAAAAGGTTGTAGCCTTAATGTTTACCAGTGTTACTGGTTTCTTATTTTTCTTTGTATTTTATACAGCAGCAATTATTGCAATTTATGCTGCAATCAAAGCTACTATAGTCTATCTGGTATGCTATACTATTATTTCAGTGTTAATTATACTAGCTCCAATTTTTATACCATTTATTTTATTTAAGGCTACAAAGTCATTTTTTGATGGTTGGCTTAAATATTTAATGAGTTTCTTTATCCAACCTATAGTAATATTAATATTTGCTTTCTTTTTATGTGATCTAGTCATAAATCAAATGTATTATATATTAGGTATAAGGGTATGTTGGACTTTTATAACCAATGTAATGAGTGGTTGGAATATATATGAATGGAGACCTGCGCCGATACCTAATCCTGCTACTCAAATGAATATGTTAGTACCAGGTAGAATGTGTGAGCCTGGTAAAGGTACTATTAATGATTGTAATGAATTTTGTGAACCTTATGTTTGTACTCAAGAAAGGTATCCTGATGCTCCATATCTTGATACAACATACAGTTCAGATATGCAAAAGTTTTCAGCTATGCAAAATGGAGACTATGTTAGTTTCTCAGACGTTGCAATTTTTGCTATTGTTGGTTGGGTTATGTATAAGCTAATAGATATAGTTCCTGTGGTAGCAAAAGGTTTAGCTGGCACACCTCAAATGTATACTAGTGTAGCAGATATTGGTAATGCAATTGCAAGTAATGTTTGGAGTGCAGCTAATACTGCAAGTAGCTATGCTTTAACCACTCTTGCAAGGCCAGTAAATGCTGTTAAAGCTTATGCTTCTAGTAGAAGAAAAGGAGATAATAGATTTACAGCATTAGAAAATGCGATGAGTGCAGCTTATGATACCAAATATATAGATATGGCTAAATCCATAGATAAACGTAAAAAATGGGTAACAGAAGGTTGGCAAGATTTAGTAGGTAGTAAAGTAGAGAGAATACAAAAGAGTATAGAAGATGCTAAATCTATGGCTTCAACGCAGATTCAAAATGCACCGTTAAACGTTGCTAAATTAGGAGGCCGAGCTGCTGTTCGTTTGACTACTAAAGTGGCTGCTCCAGTTGTAGCGCAAGCTGGAGTAGGTTTTGGTACTATTGTCAGTGGAGCTGCTAGAAAAGCAATCGCTGCTGCAAGAGGAGACGCAAATGCATTTAATTGGGCAGATTATATAAAGCGAGGCTCTGCTGCCGCAAGTAATTTAACTGAAAGGTTAGATAAAGGGGCAACCTATTTTATAGGAGAATATAAAAGAGATCCTGGTATGTGGTTTCCAAGCTTTAGACCAAGTGAAATTGCAAGTAATGCAAGAGATTCTTTAAGAGGGATTGCAGATGCTAAAGCTTTGAGTTTATCACCTTTAGTTTCTGGTTTATTTAGAGGTATGGCGGATCAACTTGATGATTCTGCAACGAAAAAAGCTCGGGCAGAAAATTCAGTAAATGTTTTTGAGCAGTACCAAGATAAAGTTGGTGGTCTAATAGAAAATTTCTGGGAAAGCAAAGTAGCGAAATATAGCCACGCTCTTTACGATTTAACAGGAGGGGCATTTGGTAAAGATGCTAATGAGGCTATAGAAGGAACATATGGTATGTCAAGGGCTGATATGATTAGAGCTCAACATGAAGCTAATCTAAAAAATTGGTCAGGAGGATTAATTACCAATGCTATATTAAGTAGTACTACTGATCAAGAGCTGATGTATGGTGTGGATTATATAAGAAGACAGGCAGGAATAAGAACCATAGATGAATCTTATAAACCATAAGTTATTCCAAATTATTCTTAATATTGTTATCTAATTCAAAGCTAAACTATTGTTTATTCTTGATGTCATTATAGTTGTGAGCTATAAGTAATTAGAAAATAATTAGTAATGCGTTAGTATGGACCGCTTGTTCTTTTCTAGAGGCAATTTTGCTAAAATAAACAAATATCTTCCGACTGTAGAAAATTTAAATAATTTTTCTACAAGCAGAGTAAATTATTACGGGGCTCAGTATGTACTTTTTGGGGTGTTTGCTGTTTTAATTTATATAGTTCCTTACTATATGTGGTCTTATAATGATTTTAAATACTATAATTTAATCCTTATATTAAGAATTATTGCTGGCATATTATATTTTGGTTTAATAATAAAAGATTATTGGCCAGAAAAAAGTTATAAATACTTACCCTTATATTGGCATATTACATTATTTTATAGTTTATCTTTTTTAACAACTTTTATGGTATTGGATGCTAATGGTTCTACCGTGTGGTTGTTCAATTTAGTGCTTTCACTATTTCTATTATCTGTATTAGTTGATTGGCTAAGTTTTATAATTATCCTTTCAGTCGGTATTATATCTGCTTATGGGCTTTTTTACCTAATTAGTGGGCATATAAGAATTAATATTAATAATGATGCTTTATTTCTTATAATGTATACTTATGCGTTTTCTATTATTATTAATGTGTTGTTTTCCAGGAATAAAGATTTGATCCAGCAACAGATAGTTCACATAACACAAATGATTAACAGTGAGCTTGAACAAAAAGTTGCTGATCGTACTCATCATTTAGAAAAGGCTCTTACGGCTAAAACTGATTTTTTAAATAATATTAGCCATGAGGTAAGGACACCTATTCAAGGGGTCACCGCGATTTCCTCAGGTTTAATTGAAAATTGGAAAGAATTATCTGATGAAAAAAAATATCAATTATCTGCACAAATTGCAACGAATGCAACTAGGCTATTTGTTTTGGTAAACGACTTATTAAATCTTTCAAGATTAAACGCAGGTAAGGTGCAATTAACTAAGAAAAAAGTATCCTTATCTGATATCACTAAAATCATTTTAGATGAAATGAGGCCATTATATGAGTCGCAAAATTCTCTTAATGTAATATTTGAACCAAAAGATGACATACGCTATAGTTGTTGGTGTGATCAAGATAAGATAAGTCAAGTGATTAGAAATTTATTAGCTAATGCTATAAAATTTGCTGAAGGCACTAGCATAATAATTAAAATTAAGTTAAAACAAAAAGATATAGAATGGAGTATAACTGATTATGGCATCGGTATACCTAAAGATGAATTAGATTTAATTTTTGAACCTTTTAGTCAAAGTAGTAGGACTAATAATGGGGCAGGAGGTAGTGGTTTAGGTTTAAGTATTAGTAAAGAAATTATTCTTGCTCATGGTGGAAAAATCTGGGCTGAATCAAAGAAGAATAGAGGATCAGTATTTAAATTTGTTCTTCCTATAAAATAGGTACGATAAAAATATTATGAATAAAAATAAAATTTCTGAAAAAAAGAAAATTAATTTAATGGTGATCGATGATGAGCAAACCTGTTTAATAAGTGTTATGATGATGCTTTATAACAGCAATATAAACTTAATTACTGAAGAAAATAGTGCACGTGCACTAGAATATATAAAAAATCATAATGAGATCGATCTAATATTGTTAGATTTAATGATGCCAGAAATGGATGGGTTTCAGTTTTTAGATGCTTTACATGAAGATCCTTCATGCCGTCATATACCTATTATATTGCAAACTGGGGTTACTAATCCTCAATATGTCAAAAAAGCTATGGCCAAGGGGGTCGTGGGTTATCTTTCCAAACCATTTGATAAAGCTCAAGTTTTGGAAGCTATACATAAGGCTTTAGATAAATAAATTACCACCACTCTAATATTTTTCACCATATCATTCCAAAAATAAGCCATTAAATTAAATTAAAAGTAGCAACTACAAAACCTGTTTTGAACCATTCCCAGGTAGTAAAGTAACCAGAACTAAAATAAATTGATGTTGAATTAATGCCATAATGAGTTAAACTTGCGGATAGGCTAGATAATATAGCCAACCATAAACCAGGGGATGGATTCCAAAGTTCATAAATATTAAGAAATTTTGAGTACATAACTGTCACTTTAGCGAAAATACTAGCAAAAATTGAGACAGAAAGATAATGGATAAAAAGCAAAAATACTTACCTGAAGATATATATAATATATGCTGGAGACAGAAGACAGAACCTCCATTTTCTGGAAAATATAATAAGCATTTTGAGGTAGGTAACTATAATTGTGTATCTTGCGGTAATAAGCTATTTTCTTCTAATGATAAATATGATTCTGGAACTGGTTGGCCTAGTTTTTTTGATATTGCCTCTTCTGATGCTGTTCACATAAATCAAGATAACTCTCATGATATGCAGCGTATGGAGGTGGCATGTAAAAAATGTGGAGCTCATTTAGGTCATGTATTTGATGATGGTCCTAAGCCTACAAATAAACGCTATTGTATAAATTCATTAGCTCTAGAATTTCTAAGTGATGATAAATAAAGAAATTGCAATTTTTGCTGGTGGATGTTTTTGGTGTATGGAAGCTGCTTTTTCTTCAATCGAAGGAGTGCTAAAAACGGTTTCTGGGTATATTGGTGGTAGTATTGAAAACCCAACTTATGAACAAGTTTCTTCAGGAAATACAGGTCATTATGAAGCTTTAGAGATTACATATGATGCTAATATTGTTTCTTATAAAAAGTTACTTAATATATTTTGGTGTAATATCGATCCACTTGATAAAGGAGGTCAATTCGCAGATCGAGGTAATCAATATTTTACTGCAATTTTTTATTTGAATGAGCAACAACGTCTTCAAGCTGAGCAATCCAAGAAGCATATTGCGCAGTGTTTGGGAAGTGATATAGAAACTAAAATTATGCCAGCAAACTTGTTTTATCCAGCCGAAGACTATCATCAACAATATTATAAAAATAATCATGTTAGATATGAGTTCTATAAAAAAGCTAGTGGTAGAGTGCAGAGATTAAAAGAGTTGTGGAAAGAATAAATATTTATTTTTTGGATGATTTTCTCCATTCCCAGGGAGGATCAAATCGTTCATTTTTCCATAAACCTCTTTTATGTAATTTAGCATCAGCTTCATCACCAGCAAACACTAGACTCAGATAAGAATAAGCATAACCTTGTTTTACCATTTCTTGATTTAGATGAATACCATCGGCATCGCAGTAGGATAGTTGTCTTTTGTATAAATCTCTTCCACCATCAGTGCAATCTACTCTGTGTTTACCAATTAGTTCTTCTAATTTCCTTTTAGCTAGATCACCTGCACAAATTTGTTTAGGCAAGCCATTATCTACTGTTGTCACGCAATGTTGTTTCTTTTCAGGAGCGTCAATACCTAATAATCTTATTTTTGTTTCATCTAGCTGGATAGTATCGCCATCTATCACTCTTACATTTTCGCTACTAAATGCTATTCCGTATAGCTCTATCGGGTCAAATGGTAATGGTCCGATAAATACATTACCTTGGGTATCTAATTCGGCAAAACTATCATTACTTGGCATAATTTTCTATTAATTTTTATATAAGACCTGGTGCCGATGAAGGGATTCGAACCCCCGACCTACTATTTACGAAACAGTTGCTCTACCAGCTGAGCTACATCGGCATTAATATAGAATGTTTATTAAATAAAGAGTAGATTATCCAGCTTTTTCGTAAAGTTTTCTAGTTATTTGTTTAATTGTAGGATGTAAAATGTTAACTACTGTTGAAAAGATATGTTCAGCGTTTAAACCAGCTTCTTCATATTGTTCATATTGAGTTGCTTGTTCAATAAATTCATCAGGTAAAAATAAATTACGAATTAATAAGTTGTTGTTACCAAACTTATCATTTTGTAATAAATAATTATTTACGTAACTAGCAAATCCTCCGATGCTGCCTTCTTCAATTGTAACTAGCAAAGCATGATTTTGTGCAAGATTTTTGATTAATTCTTGATCAATAGGTTTGGCAAACCTTGCATCAGCGATAGTACAAGTTATGCCATATTCTTTAACTAATAAATCTGCAGCTTTTTGTGCTTCTTGTAACCTAGTACCTAAAGAAAGTATAGCAACGTCATTACCTTCTTGAATAATTCTTCCTTTGCCAATAGCTATTATTTCTGGTTTGATATTAAGAGTATTGCCTATTATCTCTCCCCTTGGATAACGAAAGGCCACAGGGCAGTTATTAATCTCAGAAGCTGTTAGGATCATATTTGCTAACTCTTGCTCATCGCTTGCTGCCATAATAATGAAATTTGGTAAAGTTCCTAAATAAGTTATATCAAATGAACCAGCATGAGTTGCTCCATCTGCTCCTACTAAACCTGCTCTATCTATAGCAAATTTTACTGGTAATTTTTGAATAGCTACGTCGTGAACTATTTGATCATAAGCGCGCTGTAAAAAGGTAGAATAAATTGCTACAAATGGCTTATAACCCTCGCAAGCCAATCCTGCAGCAAAAGTTACAGCATGCTGCTCAGCTATTCCAACATCGAAGAAACGGTTTGGGTGTTGTTGTTGAAATTTATCTAAACCCGTACCTGAGGCCATTGCTGCAGTAATTGCAATAATCTTATCATCTCTTATTGCTATATCTGTTAGAATTTTAGAAAATACATTGGTATAGGTTGGTTTAGCTGAAACATTTTTCTTTTGTATCTTTGTCTGAGGACAAAATTTACCAACAGCATGGAATTTTTCTAACGAATTTTCTGGAGAAGAAAAACCTTTACCTTTCTCAGTAATTACATGGATAAGTATAGGTTTATTAATACTATGATCATCGTTTCTTACATTTTGTAATACTCTAACCAGATCTTCCACATTATGGCCATCTAATGGACCTATATAATAAAATCCTAACTCTTCAAAAATATTACCATTGCTAGTTACTGATTTGAAATTCTTTTCAAGTTTTTGTAAAGTTCGCGTTATTAGTTTTTTCCCAGGAAATTTTGAAATAGAAGCTTTAATAGTATCACGTATAGTAAGATAAGGACGAGAAGAAATGAATTGGGATAAGTAGCTACTCATTGCACCAACTGCTGGTGATATTGACATGTTATTATCATTAAGGATGACAATTAATCTGTTGCCTAGAGATCCAGCATTGTTTATAGCTTCGTAAGCCATACCTGCGCTGATAGCACCATCTCCGATTACTGATATTACCCTGTTTTGTTTGTTTGATAGTATCTTAGCAATTTCCATTCCTAAACCTGCGGAAATGGAAGTAGAACTATGACCAGCACCAAAACAATCGTATAAGTTTTCTTCTCTTCTTGTAAAACCAGATAAACCGCTTTTCTGTCTGAGTGTAGACATTTTATCACGTCTACCAGTTAAGATTTTATGAGGATAACTTTGGTGTCCTACATCCCATATTAACCTGTCTGTTGGTGTATTAAACACGTAATGCAGAGCTACAGTTAATTCGATAACTCCTAAGCTTGCTCCTAAATGACCGCCTGTTTGTGATACAATATTAATAATTTCACTGCGCAACTCTTTACAAAGTTGTAAAAGTTGATCAGAATTATAATGCTTAATATCCTGCGAGCTTGTGATGCTATCTAGTAACATAGGAAAGGCAAAAGAGTTATAAGGTTAAAAGCTGTATGTAGTTATTAATTACTATATATTAGCGCATTTGTAAATGGATAACTGTTTTATTTCGTAATATGCAATAAATTGAGGAGGCAAATATGAGTGATACAGGTTCAATTTCAACGGATCCATTATTCGTTGGCTTGACACGCCCTACAATGTTTTTAGGTGTAAGTTTCACGTTTGCAATGCTAAATGGGTTTATTAACATCATAGCATATATCAACGCACCAAGTCTCAAAGTAATCTTTATTGCTGTTTTGATACATATGATTGGTTATATAATTTGTTTTAAAGAGCCTCTATTCTTGGAGCTATACATAAAGCGTGGACAAATCGCAACAAGATGTAAAAACACTAGATTCCATGGTGCCAATTCTTATGATCTTTATTAATAAGGTAAATTAGACAGTGATTAAATTATCTAGAAATCGCTCAGCAAGAGATAAATATGCTAAAGAAGAATATTCGGCATCTAATTTCATACCATATCTTTGCCATTGGAATAGACGCACTCTTCTTACTAAGAATGAAGAATTACTACAAGTAATAAAAGTCGGTGGATTTTCATTTGAGACTGCAGATGATGAAGATTTAGATATAAAGAAAAATCTTAGAAATACTTTGTTAAAAGGTTTGTCGACTGGGGGAATTGCTTTATATTTCCATATTATTCGTAGAAGGCAAAGTATTGTTGATACTGACACGACTGTTATAGAATTTACTAACAAAGATGACCTAAGCTTTACTGAATTTGTTAATCAGGAGTGGCAAAAAAAACAATTAAGCCACGAATCTTTTATTAATGAATTGTACATTACAATTGTTCGAAGGCCTGATAAGGGAGGCGCCGCTATATTTGAATATCTGATAAAGAAATTTCAACAAAAAACAGATAGAAGTAATTGGGAATCCCAAATGAAGGATATGTATGAGGAATTAGAAGAGACCACAGGACGTGTAATGGCTACTTTAGCGGATTACAATCCAAAATTGCTTTCTGTGGTACAGACCAATAAAGGTCCTGCTTCTGAAATCTTAGAATTTTTAGGAAAAATAGTGAATTGTGGTTATTCGAGTCCATACATACCACCTTTAAACCATATAGACAGATATTTGCCTACTCATCGCATATATTTTGGTTATAAATCTATTGAGGTTAGAGGAGCCATGGGCCAAAGATATGCTGGCATCATTAGTATTAAAGAATATTGTCCTACAACTTCTGCTGGTATGTTGGATGATTTTTTAAAAATGCCATTTGAATTTATTATAAGCCAGTCCTTTGTTTTTACTAATCGTCAGGTTGCAATTAGCAAAATGCAATTACAGCAAAATCGTATGATCCAAGCAGAAGATAAAGCGGTTTCTCAAATTGTAGAAATTTCTAACGCGCTTGATATGGCTATGAGTGGACAAATAGGGTTTGGCGAACATAGAATGACAATATTATGTTTAGAAGAGAATCCTAAAAAGTTAGAATTTGCTCTAAGCCAAGCAATAGTTGAATTAAGTAACTGTGGCATCCAGCCAATAAGAGAAAAAGTAAATTTAGAACCAGCTTTTTGGTCACAATTACCATGTAACGAAGATTATATGATTAGGAAAGGCGTGGTTAATACGCTAAATTTAGCTAGTTTTGCTTCTTTACATAATTATCCTGTTGGTAAAGCTAAAGGTAATTTATGGGGTGATGCTGTTACAGTATTTAATACTACTTCTGGTACACCTTATTTCTTTAATTTTCATTTACGTGATGTAGGTCACACTACAATTATTGGTCCAACTGGTGC
>JAGVLN010000023.1 GCA_020049805.1 Rickettsiales bacterium | reverse complement strand
TCGCAATATAAATTAATAGGACATTGTTCGCATAGAGGTTTTCTTGCTTTACAAATGTATCTGCCATGTAAGACTAACCAATGATGAGCATGAACAAGCCATTTATTAGGAATAGTTTTTTTGAGATCATTTTCTACTTTTTCAGGAGTGATGCTTTTAGAAAATCCTATACGTCTTGCTGTGCGGAAAACGTGCGTATCCACTGCAATTGTAGGCATATTAAAAGCACAATTTAGAATGACATTAGCAGTTTTTCTACCAACACCGGGCAGTGATTCTAAATCATGAATATTATTGGGCACTTGTGAGTTGAATTTTTCAATTAATAGATGGCTTAATTTAATGATATTTTTTGCTTTTGAGTTAAAAAGACCAATAGATTTAATATATTTTATTAAACCTTTTTCTCCTAGGTTTAACATATCTTCAGGTGTAGAAACTATTTTAAATAATTCCTTAGTTGCTCTGTTAACGCTAACATCTGTTGCTTGAGCAGATAGCACTACTGCTACTATTAAATTATAATTATTAGAATATTCTAATTCAGTTTTGGGGCTAGGATTAGCTTTAGCAAATATACTAAAAATTTTATTAATTCGTTCTATATTCATAATTAGGATATTATTTTGATTATTATGCTAGTTTAAGTATATTATGTTTAATTGAGAATATAAATAATAGCAAATGGCAGATTACTTTGATCAAAATAAATTGTTGGAAATTGTAGGAGTGATTTCTCGATCATCACATCCTCAAGCATTAATTTTTGCTGGTATGAAAGGTATCGGTAAAGCTAGTGCTGCTAAAGAACTAGCTAATTATTTACTACCTAGTCATAATGATTTACTACATAACTTGTTATGGTTAGAACCTGAAGGAGTTATCACTATTGAGCAAATAAGACAAATTAAAGACTTTTTTAGTCACACTATTTGTAATGATAGTTATAGAATTGTAGTAATTGATAATGCTGATGAATTGAATTCAAGTTCAGCAAATGCGTTATTAAAAATTTTAGAAGAGCCACCTAATAAGTCATTATTAATACTTATATCGCATAAACCGTATAATTTGATAGATACAATTAAATCAAGATGTGCTTTAATAAAATTTCGCTCTCCAGGAACTGCGCATGAAGTAGTTAGCAAAAATTTAACTTTAGAATCAAGAGAAATAGATACCCTACTAAGAATGGCTCATAATGTACCTGGTATTGCTATTTCATTAGGTATAAATCAGGGGTTAGTTTTATATAAAGATATAATTTCAGCTTTAAATAATTATTCATCGAACTATGATGAAACTTATAAGGTAATAGTAAATTATTTTACTGATAATTCTCATGAAAAATGGTGGTTGTTTAGTTATTTAATTAACTATTTGCTGGAAAAAGTAATAAAAGCCAGTTGTTTAGGCCGTAATGAAAATAATTTATTTGACGAAGAAAAAATATTAATAGATATGTTAGTATCAAAAAAATCAATTAAAGACTGGATGTTAATTTATGATGAAGTTACGCAGTTAATGGACAATACCAAAAAATTATACTTAGATTATAAAAATGCAGCCATCACTATAATGCAGTTAATTATTAAAGTTAATTAGAAAGGAATTTCAGTGACAAAAAATTTTTATATTACAACACCAATATATTATGTAAATGATGTGCCGCATATTGGCCATGCTTATACAACCTTAGCAAGTGATGTAATAGCAAGGTTTAAAAGGTTAGATGGTTATCGAGTAAAATTTGTTACCGGTACTGATGAGCACGGGCAAAAAGTTGAAAAGGCAGCATTAGCAGCTAGAATGGATCCACAAAGTTTTACTGATAAAGTATCAGAAAAATTTAGAGAATTATTTAAATTAATGAATATTAGTCATGATGATTTTATTCGTACTACTGAACCAAGGCATAAAAAAGCTGCCATAGCTATTTGGGAAAAATTAAGAGAAAATGGCCATATATATTTAGGAAAATATTCTGGTTGGTATTCTGTACGCGATGAGGCATTCTATGGGGAAGATGAGTTAGTAGATGGTAAAGCTCCAACTGGTGCGGATGTGGAATGGGTAGAAGAAGAAAGTTATTTTTTTGATTTATCTAAATGGCAAGATACTTTACTAAAATTGTATGAAAAACAACCGGATTTTATTGTTCCACCTTCTAGAAGAAATGAGATTATTAGCTTTGTTAAATCTGGATTAGAGGACTTATCGATATCTCGCACTAGTTTTAAATGGGGGATCCCGCTCCCAAATGATAGTAAGCATGTAATGTATGTTTGGTTAGATGCTTTAACAAATTATTTATCGGTAATAGGTTATCCTGATATAAATTGTGAAGAATTTAAAGCATTTTGGCCTGCTGATATTCATATGATGGGAAAAGATATAACAAGATTCCATGCGGTATATTGGCCAGCTTTTTTAATGGCGGCAGATATCGAAATTCCTAAGAAAATAGTTGGTCATGGATGGTGGTTGAATGAAGGACAAAAAATTTCTAAATCTTTAGGGAACACTATTAACCCTATAGATTTAATTAATGAATTTGGCCTAGATTTTGTCAGATATTATCTGATGCGAGAGGTTCCTTTTAGTAATGATGGTAATTTTACTCGTCATGGTTTTGTTGCCAGAATTAATAGTGAACTTGCGAATAATATCGGTAACTTAGTTCAGCGCACTTTATCTATGATTTATAAAAATTGTGATGGTAAAATACCTCAAATTGATTATACCATCGATACAATTTATGAGGAAAAAATACTAAAATTTGCTGAAAGTTTACTGATTAAATTACGTACCCAATTAGATCAACAACATTTACATATAATATTAGAAGAAATCGTTGGTCTATCAAGCATGGCAAATACATATATTGATCACCAAGCGCCTTGGATACTAAAAAAGACAGACATAAAAAAAATGTATAGGGTATTATTTATATTAGCAGAAGTAATAAGATATATCGGCATTTTACTTCAACCATTTGTACCTGAATCGGCAAGTAAAATTTTAGATCAATTAACAGTAAACCATACAGAGCATAATTTTGAATGCCTAAATAGAAATTATGTAATAAAGCCTGGTATAAGCATTCCTGAGCCAAAACCAATTTTTTCAAGGTTAGGATGAGAATAGTTGATTCACATTGTCATTTAGATTTTGATGTCTTTAAAGAAGATTTTCCTTTAGTTTTACAAAGAGCTGAGGAAGCTGATGTAACTGTTATGCAGACCATTTGTACAAAAATTTCTCAATTTGAGGAAATCAAAAAAATTGCTGAAAAATATGATAACATTTACTGCTCAGTAGGAATTCATCCAAACGAAGTGGAGAAGGAAGAGCATGCTACTGCAGAGCGTTTAGTGCAATATGCAAACCATCCAAAGGTTATAGGGTTAGGAGAAACCGGTCTAGATTATTATTATGAAAATTCAGCACGTGATTTACAGATTAAAGCTTTTAAAGAACATATTAAAGCTTCTCGTATAACTGGTATTCCGCTTATAGTGCATACTAGATCAGCCGATCAAGATACAGTGGCAATAATTTCAGAAGAAATGAAAATTGGTGGTTTTACTGGTTTAATACATTGTTTTACCTCTAGCCGAGAGTTAGCACATTCTATGTTAGAATTAGGTTTTTATATATCTATTTCAGGTATCGTAACATTCAAAAATGCTACAGAACTCCAGCAAATAATAAAAGCATTACCTTTAGAGAAGTTGTTAGTAGAAACTGATTCGCCTTATTTAGCGCCAGTACCAAAGCGAGGTAAGCGTAATGAACCTGCTTATACAAAGTTTGTAGTGGAGTTTCTAGCAGATATGTTTAACAAAACCCCTGCATATATTGCTCAAGTTACTACCGAGAATTTTTATAATCTATTTACTAAGGCGCGGCCGTAAAGATAATATTATTACTTCCTCAGAAGTATTAAATTTGTTTGGCAAGCTTAAAAATTCTATATTTGCTAATTCTTTAGTAGATATTGTAATAGATAATTCCTGATTAATTGGTGAATTATCTAAGGCTCTAGAAATTTCAGTTGTAAGTATAGCTTCACCAATTTTTATTGATTTAGAAGGTAATTGATTAGTTTTAGAATCATAAAGTAAATTGCCTTTTAAATCAGTTAAGGTGTAATCTAATATAATCTCATCTCCACATCTCAATTTTTGGGTAGAGGTATTATTAGTGTTGATATTTTTATTAGTAATTTTTGTATATTTAACCTTAGAAGGTTGAGGAATAACGTTGTTTAATGTTACGTCACTGAAATAAAAAGAGTTATAATTTTTATTACCAATATCGATTCTTGAATTAGTATAGGTAATATGCCTTCTACCACCTTTTTTCATTCCAACTAATGATTTTTCTAATGTTTTGGATAACTTGCCGCTTCCAAGATTTACAATGAATCTTCGTTTATCTTTCTCATTTATAGTAGGTACATCTTCTTTAGTTTTGATAGGAACAGTACCATAAGATAATTCAACTTGTTGGCCGCAAGTGGTAGCAGGACCAGAGCCAGTCCTAATTTCATCAAAATAGAAATTTTCTAATAATAATTTTTTGGTTTTAGCGTCTTCATTGGATAATTGTTTTACTATAGTTTCTACTATTTCTTTGCCTTCAGGGGTTTTTAAAGTATTTCTAATAATATTAGTAATTTTTTTTTCAATAAAGGAAGGAGAAGGTTCTTCTGTGACAGTAAGCGTTTCTGGTGTGCTGATGACTTCTTCAGGGTCATTGTTCAAAATTGAAGTAACACTAGAAACCTTTTGAGATATATTATTCGAAAAAGTATCGATTTTATTTCTGTCGTACTTATAAATAGCAAAAGCTAAAAAACCAAGAAGAAAAAGTTTTACTAATCCGCTGTGTTGCATAGATTTATTCGCTTAAGTTAATTATGATAATATAGAGTATTTTATTGTAAGAAAAGTTCAAGATATTTTATATAAAAGTTTGTTATTAACTCGTTAACTAATTTTTAATAAATCTAGCCTATCATAATATTTAATAAGAATTTGATATATAAAAAATTGAGATATGCATAAAAGCTTGAGCAAAGTTACCAGCGTTATAGGATGGAATTTACTTGTTATTTGTAGTTTAGCCCTAGCGATATATTTTTATAATTTTTTGATGAGTAATTCTGCTCATGATGATAACAATACCTTTGCCAAAAGTGTTAAAAGAATTTTTCAAGAAAGAAAAAATATAATTTCAAGAAAAGAATTGGAATCTTATATTTTAAAACATAAGGCAGAAGGAAGGGTTGTAAATATTTCACTTAAATTTGGTTATAATTTGTCGCATGTTGATTTAAGCAATTTGTATATGCCCTCAATTAATTTAAGAGGGGTAAATTTAAGTTATGCTAATTTAGATATGGCTAATTTAAACAATGCAGATATGACAGGAGTAGACCTTGTTAAAGCTAAGTTACGAGGGGCTAACATGCAAAATGCTATGGTTAATAGAGCTATATTGAAAGGAGCAAATTTGGAGTTAGCTAACCTAAAAGGCGCATTTTTAATTAATAGCGATTTAATAGGAGCTAACCTAAAAGGCGCAGATTTGCGTAATGCTAATCTATCAGATGCTGATCTTTCAAATGCAGATTTACGTAACGCTAATCTATCAGGAGCAAAATTATATAGAGCAAAACTAAATGGTGCTAATTTAAAAGATGCTAGATGCGAATATGGAGAATTTTATCAAGCTAACCTTACTAACGCAAATTTAAGCGGAGCCAATTTTTTATATGCTAATTTAGTTGATGCGACTATTAAAGATTCAAGTTTGCAAAATGCTAATTTTTCGCATGCTGATTTTAGAGGAGCAATTTTAAGAAATAACAATATAGTAGATGCAAATTTTCATCTAGCTAAGATCGATCACGTTAGTGATTCCCAATTAGAAAATATTAGTGTAAAATAGAGGGTTTATAAGATATTTAAAATGATAAAAAAAATTAACCTAATTATATTTTTATTATTGAGTTTAGTGATAAGCAAAGCTTGGGCCTTTACTATTGATGTTAATCAAAGTGATGCTCAGCATTTTAAAACTTGTATGCCTACAAAATCTCTTGGTGTTAAAAATGATCCTATCGAAATTATATCTAATAATAATCTTACCCAAAAGGTTGGCGCTTTTACTGATAAATTAACTCCTAAAATTATTATTTTTGGTCGAGTACGTGATAAGAATTGTATAGCAATTCCTAATGCAGCAATAAGTGTATGGCAAACCGATGAGTATGGAGTTTATAGGTATATAAGAGTAGTTGATACTGGCAGGAGTATTTATGATATGGATGATCAAATCTATAGCAACTTTCAAGGTGTAGGGTCTGTTACTTCCACTAATACTGGAGAATTTGCTTTTATTACTGTGCATCCTTCTAAGGGAAATAGGGGTAATATTGGCGGGGTAATTGATATAGTAATAACTCATGATAATTTTCCGGATATTAAAACTAAAATATTATTAGTAGAGAAAAATCAAACTGTACCCAAAACTAACTATGTTTTAGCTAATAATATCAGAATGCTTGGCAATGGTGTAAAGGTATATTATTTTGATATTGTTCTTGATGGTACACACCAGTATCTTAATTATTAATTAAGCGTCTTTGATGCAAAAAATTCATCATGTATATAAATCACTAAATTTTGATGAGCGTAACTCTCAAATTGATATGTTGGTAATTCATGCTACTAAAATGGATGAACTTCCATCTATAGAAAGATTGTGTGATCCATTGAGTCAAGTTAGTTGTCATTATTTAATTAACCAAAATGGGGAGATATATTGTTTGGTGGATGAAGAAAAGAGGGCCTGGCATGCAGGACCAAGTTTTTGGAGAGGGCGTGAGAGTTTAAATCATAATTCTATTGGCATAGAGTTAGTTAATCCAGATCACAATTTAGCTACTAATACTTTTCCTAAGGCGCAGATAGATTCTCTAATTGAGTTATGCTCTTATTTAATTAAAAAATATAATATTGCTGATTACAATATTGTAGGTCATTCAGATATTGCCCCTAATCGTAAAGATGATCCTGGTCAATATTTTGACTGGCGGTATTTAGCAGAAAATCATGTAGGAATATTCCCTAAGGTAGAAACTTCTAATAATGAGATAATAACTAGCCAGGGCGATAAAGGTGCTGAAGTACTGAAAATTCAGAAAATGTTAAAAGATTTTGGTTATAAAATTGAACTTAATAGTGAGTTTGATGAAGCTATGGCAGAAGTTGTTATCGCTTTCAAGAGGCGTTTTTATCAACAAGATTTATCACCAAGTTTAAATTTTTCAGCCTTCGAGATATTAAAGAATTTAATAAAAAAATAAGCTAGATAGCTTTATACCTGACATTTTGGGCAATAAAAAGTTGATCGGCCAGCTTGTTTAATTTGAACAATTTCATTATCGCAATTTACACAAGCTTTACCTGTTCTGCCGTATACTTGTAACTTATTTTGGAAATAACCAACATCTCCTTTGGTATTAACATAATCTTTTAAAGAAGATCCTCCAGCAGCAATAGCTTCATAAAGAGTTTGTTGAATAGCAGCAATTAACTTTTGAAGTTCATTATGATCGAGTTTATTACTTGGTCTTAAGGGAGATATTCTAGATCGAAATAAACTTTCACAAGCGTAAATATTCCCCACGCCAACTACTAATTGATTATTCATTAATGCGGTTTTGATCGGCATAGATCGTTTTTTTAATTTATTGCTTAAGTATTCAACGTCAAAGCCAGGTGCAAAAGGTTCTAACCCTAAATTGGCAAATAATTTAGACGTGCTCAATTCTGAGCTATGACAGATGGTGATGAGCCCAAATCTTCTTGGATCATTGAAGATGATTTTGTGATTATTAGTTAAGCTGAAAATAACATGGTTATGTTTATTTGGTTCTTTTAGTGGATTGATTAAAATTCTACCACTCATTCCTAAATGTAAAATTAATATATAATCATTTACTAAATGAATTAAAATGTATTTTGCTTGTCGAGTAATCTTAGTGATAACCTGGTTTTGAGTTAACTTTGGTAAAGAGGGTGGTATATCTATACGTAAGTTATGACGATTAAGTTGCACATTAGTAAAAGTTTCGCCGAGAATCTGATTACGTAATCCAACGGTAACAGTTTCAACTTCTGGTAATTCTGGCATACTTATTCTACAGTTATATTAAAATCTTTTTTATTAAATTTTTGTTTTTCAATTAGTATCTTTCTTACTTGTTTAGCAATGATTAAAGTTTCATTGAATGATTTAGATTTGCCACTGACTATCTTTTCATTATTATATATTTCGACAATACCGTCTCGAGCAAGATTTTGAGTAAAGATTTTTGCCTTATCCAGCTTGTGATTAAGTAAGGGCAAAATATAAATCTTTTTGCCAGTTGCACAAGCTTCAGAGACCATACTAACTGAATCATCAGTTACAAAAATACAATCAGCCATCGCTAACATACCAAAATATGGGTTATTTTTTAAGGGATCGATTATAACTACGCGTGTCTCTTCCTTGAATCTATTATTTAATAAAGTAATCAATTCTTTAGGTGTTCTCCTTGAGGGCGTTATAAATAAAGTGCCATTATTATTGTTTAAAATAGATTCTAATTGATAGATTATTTTTTTACAGGCATTGCTGTTCATTCGGTAACGATGACTACTACCTCCAAGCAAAACTGTTAAATAGGGAGGGGTTTTATCTAAAAACAAATCTTTGTGTAATTCTCGACCTTGCTCAAGTTTCATAGGATTAACTCGGTGCAAGGCCATTTTACTAATAATAACATTATCACCTGAGATACCATCATGTTCCATTGGTATTACTAGGTCAAAATATTTACAATTAATTCGTGGATCTTGAAGGCAGATAGTGAAAGTCTTACCTTTACTTTGTTTTTTAACGTATAAAGAAACTCCTAGTGCTTGTCTACCACAGCTAATTAAAATGTCTGGCCATGGTGGGGTTAAAGAATCACTGTCATTTGATAAAAATTTAGGAGAATTAAGCCCAAAATAAGCTGGAAATAATGACCATGGTAAATTGTAACGACATTGTTTCGAAATTATTTTTGGTATACCCAGGGCTTCTGCTAGTCCAAGAGCTTGACTTACCATTCCAGCTTTACCATCGGTAATAACCCAGCAAGTTTTTGGTCTGTCTTTAGTTTTGCTCATTTAAATCTCTGTACAAGTTATAATTATTTAGTTAATTATGATATAATATATTTTAAATGAATTTTGAATCATTAATATGAAACGTAAAAAAGATCCAAAATCTGCAAAAGTTAGCTCTGGCTATATTGATTTTAATAAATTTAACCGAACCATTCTGCAAGAGCATCCCTTTGAATATATGGTAGTGCCCAATTTTATTAAAAAAGAGAAGGTAGAGTCAGTAGTAGACGATTTTCCTGAAATTGCAGCGAATGGTAGCTTTCCCTTGGATAGTGTGAAAAGTGGTAAAAAATTCCTGGAGTTTATTGAAGAGCTTAAAGGAAAACAATTTAGAAATGCTGTTGAGAGAAAATTTTCTATTGATCTAACTGATAAACCAGTGATGGTTACTGCTCGTGGAGTTTGTGGTAGTAGAGATGGTAAAATTCATATTGATTCTAAAGGTAAAATTATCACTGTATTATTATATTTAAATAAGCAATGGGATAGTGATGGCGGAAGATTACGTTTGCTTAACAACAATCATGATCTTGAGGATTATGTAGCAGAAGTAGAGCCTTTAGCTGGCACATTGGTTATATTCAAATGTGCTAATAATGCCTGGCACGGACATAAGCAGTTCTTTGGAAAAAGAAATTCTATCCAATTAAATTGGGTAATAGATAATAGCTATTTAGAAAAGGAACGCAATCGGCATAAATTTAGCGCGTGGATTAAGAAGATAAAAAATCTCTTTAAAATCTGATTAATGATTTTTTAATAATTTTATTGTAATCTTGTATTAAGAGAAATTGTTAAGTGGAGGGGGCTATGGCACCAACAAAATCATCTGGAAAGAAAAAAATCAAAAAATTATTTAAAGATAAAGAATCGCAACCTATTGTTGATCAGAATATAGGTCAAGAATCTTATACGAGTGGTTCGGAACATATATATGCTGCTCATATGCTTGATAATTTTAATAAAATGATCAAGTTTTATGGTGAAGTTATAGAAATGTTAGCAACTAGCAATGCAGACTTAGCTAATACCGGTAAAAAATTGCAAAAAGAATGTTCTCAGCATAATAATGCCGAAATGATTAATAATCTTAATATTATTAAGGAACTTTACTCCTGCAAAACTATGGGAGATATGGCGCGTGTTCAAGGGGAGTTAATTAAAGATAATATCAATAATAATATTTTTAATTTTTTGACCTTTAGCAATTTTGTGAGTGAATTTAATGAAAAGGCTGTAAATAATTTGCGCCATAGTATGGATTATTTGCATACCAAAATGAAAGAATCTTGCCGAATTTCTCAGTAACCTAGGTTAATCTATTTTATAGATTCAAACGGTAATTACTAACAGCCCAAGGCCTGTTTTGAATAAAATTCTAGGGAAAATCTAAATAATATAATTTTTTTGAATTTTATGTTTGACAAAGGGTATATCTAGTAATATAACAACAGTCCAACTATAAATTATTTTATAGTTTTTGCTGTTTAAAATTGTGAATAAAATCTGCAAATACCGCACTTGATAAAAATCAAGTGCTGAGTTGATATTGAAATGCAGTTTTAACACTGTATATGCAATCTCAAGTCTTAGTAAAAATTAAATATAAAAAGAGCATTTGGTGGATGCCTTGGCGTTAGTAGGCGATGAAGGACGTAGTACGCTGCGATAAGCTTCGGGAAGATGCGAACAATCTGTGATCCGAAGATCTCCGAATGGGGAAACACACCTAATTTATTAGGAATTATATAGTGAATTCATAGCTATATAAAGCAAACCCAGTGAACTGAAATATCTAAGTAGCTGGAGGAAAGGAAATCAAAGAGACTCCGTTAGTAGTGACGAGCGAACGCGGACCAGGCCAGTAGCTTAAGTATTAAAATTAGAATAACCTGGAAAGGTTAGCCATAGTAGGTGATAGCCCTGTATAAGTAAATAATATTTAAGTTCTTGAGTAAGGCGAGACACGTGAAATCTTGTCTGAATATGGGGGGACCATCCTCCAAGCCTAAGTACTCACTAACGACCGATAGTGAACAAGTACCGTGAGGGAAAGGTGAAAAGTACCCCGATAAGGGGAGTGAAATAGTATCTGAAACCAAATGCTTACAAGCAGTCGGAGCGACAATTTTATTTCGGTAAAATTAGTTGTGACGGCGTACCTCTTGTATAATGGGTCAGCGAGTTAGTTTATCGAGCAAGCTTAAGTTGTTAAACGTAGGCGAAGCGAAAGCGAGTTTTAAAAGAGCGATAAGTTCGATGAATTAGACCCGAAACCGGGTGATCTAGCCATGATCAGGTTGAAGGTACAGTAACATGTACTGGAGGACCGAACTCACTACTGTTGAAAAAGTAGGGGATGAATTGTGGCTAGGGGTGAAAGGCCAATCAAACTCGGAAATAGCTGGTTCTCCGCGAAATCTATTTAGGTAGAGCGTTGTATATTACTGTTGGGGGTAGAGCACTGGATAGGCTAGGGGGGCTCAACACCCTACCAAACCTAACTAAACTCCGAATACCAACAAGTACAGTACAGCAGACAGACTGTGGGTGATAAGGTCCATAGTCGAGAGGGAAAGAGCCCAGACTGCCATCTAAGGTCCCTAAATCATAGCTAAGTGTGAAAGGATGTAAGAAAACCAAAACAACTAGGAGGTTGGCTTAGAAGCAGCCATCCTTTAAAGAAAGCGTAATAGCTCACTAGTCTAAATAAGTTTTCTTGCGCCAACAATGTAACGGGGCTAAAGCTATGTACCGAAGATGCAGGTGTATACGCAAGTATACGCGGTAGCGGAGCGTTCTGTAAGTCTGTGAAGATAGTCCGTAAGGGCTGTTGGAGATATCAGAAGTGAGAATGCTGACATGAGTAGCGACAAAAAATGTGAAAAACATTTTCGCCGAAAGTCCAAGGGTTCCTGCGTAAAGCTAATCTGCGCAGGGTTAGTCGGCCCCTAAGATGAGGTCGAAAGGCGTAATCGATGGGAATCAGGTTAATATTCCTGAACCTGTAGGAAGTGACGAAGGCTGTAATTTGTACATTCTTATTGGATTGAATGTGCAGAGAAGGACTTCCAGGAAATAACTCCTACATTAAAGACCGTACCCTAAACCGACACAGGTGGACAGGTAGAGTATACTAAGGCGCTTGAGAGAACGATACTGAAGGAACTAGGCAAATTGTATCTGTAACTTCGGGAGAAAGATAGCCATTTTTAGGGCAACCTAGAAATGGTGGCACATAGCAGGGGGTAGCGACTGTTTACTAAAAACACAGGGCTCTGCAAAGTCGATAAGACGATGTATAGGGTCTGACGCCTGCCCAGTGCCGGAAGGTTAAAAGGAGAGGTGCAAGCTTTGAATTGAAGCCCCGGTGAACGGCGGCCGTAACTATGACGGTCCTAAGGTAGCGAAATTCCTTGTCGGGTAAGTTCCGACCCGCACGAATGGCGTAACGACTTCCCC
>JAGVLN010000024.1 GCA_020049805.1 Rickettsiales bacterium | reverse complement strand
AAGTGCGGCTGTACCACCCTGTACTGTAACTAACCCTGTTACTCGTGTATTTAATGTATCTACCGCTGTTCCTAGCGCCTGTACTGATGCTTTTACTGTAGTGCCCGTACCAGATAATACTGTACCAGTAAATGAAGAAAAATCTCCTATTGCTGCAGGAAGCGCTGCTGTACCACCCTGCACTGTAACTAATCCCGTTACGTATGTCTGTAATGTAGTAACTTTATTATTTACTCCAACAATCGCACTGGTAACATTATTAGTAGCTCCTATACCACTAATGTCATCAGTACCAAATCCTAGATTTACAGTTGACCATACTCCTTGATAACCAAACGGAGCGATTCCTATACTACCACCTCCTCCCCCACCTCCAGCTATTATCCCATTAATTGCATCTATTGCTGTAGAATAACCTCCACCAATAGCTGTACCATAACCTAAAACAGCTTGAGTAGCTGCTAAAGCTGATGCTCCAGTATCTACAATTGCTTGAGGAGGATTTGTTAAGCCAGGTACAGAACCTACTGCATTCATGAAACCAGGAAAAATTCCTTGTAAAAGATCTTGGGCTTGAGTTAATGTAATTTTATCAGCATTGTATCGTCTTACAATGCCTAGAGCCATATTGCGTAAGTTAGGATCTGTAATTACATTATTTACTCCGTTAGTTAGATAACTTACACTCTGAGCATCAGCCATTACTTCTCCCTTACTTAATTCGATACATCTTATTTAGATAAGAAAACAATTACTAAAATTAGTAAAGCCTAATCTACACTAATAAATAATATAACTAATTATAAGTTGTAAAAAAGAAACTAGTTAGACTAAACCTAAAGACCTTTTTAATAGCTTCTAACTAATTAAAAAAATTGTATTCTAAAATATTGACTTTTAGTTAATTAAGATGTAATAAATCTTGACAGTTTATAAGAAAAATACGATTATTTAACCTTAATCACTATAATATCCAGGAGGGCTATTCTCATGCCTAATCAAACAACTAAAGGTACATTCCCTAATCCTTTTAATTTAGCTGATCTTGATGGATTAAGCGGAGCGAAATATTATGGCTACCCAGGTGGCTCTAACCTAGGTTACAAATTGATTACAGATATAGATTTCAATGAAGATGGAACCAGGGATTTTGGGGGTTGCGCACCTGGAATTGCAAAATGTTTTTTATATTGGGGAAGACAAACTGCTTTAACTCCTACTTTTAATGTATCATCTATCACTGCTAGTGAAGGTATTGTCTTTACTAGTACTAGCCCAAATGACTATACTGGCTTCTCAGTAAGTCCTGTAGGAAATTTTCTCGGCACCGGCAATGCTTTAGCTATTGCTTCTCCGTATGCTAATAGCCAAACTGGATGTATATATATAGTGCCTAGTAGTAATACTGGATTTCCTGATAGTGTTAATCTTATTACTGCTAGTAGAGTTACTATCTGCGGAACCGCTTCTGGTGATTACATAAACTTTGTAAAAGGAATTGACGACGTAACTGGTGACGGTCTCGCTGATCTTATTTTTGGCGCTTCATTTAGTGGAAAATTTTATTTCTTACCTGGTAATTCAAACCTTCCAAGGCAAATTTCTACTGATAACCTTAATGGAATAGCAACTGTTTTAACTGGTATCCTTGCTAATGCGGGTGTATCAGTAAATGGAGTTGATGATATTAATGGTGATGGAATTAGAGAATTTCTTTTCAGTGAATCTACCAATAGTAAAGTTCATTTGGTTATGGGGCAGTCTAATTTTCCTGCTCAACTTAACTTACAAACCTATCTTAATGGCACTACTGGAACTCATTTTATTGGTACTTCTGGTCTTCGTACAGGTCAAGCTGTACTAGCCGCTAAAAATCTTTATTGTAATAATACAGTAACTATAATTATAAGTGAGTCTGGCACCGCGGTCCCAACTTACACAGGAAAATTATATTTAGTAGAAGCCCAAAATGGTGGTTATCCAGCTACTGTAAATTTAGCTACACCTGGTAGTGTAAAAGTAACTACTTTCACTGGTATAAACTCAGGAGACCACATTGGTTACTCTTTAGCTTCCTTAGACATAAATTATCAAGGATGTAATAGTATAGTTTCTTGTTCACCTGATATAAATAACAAATTAGGTGGCTGTAACGTTATTTTTGGTGATCCAAATGGTTACGCTGCTCAAAATAGTTTAGCCAATTTTAATAATGGTAATAAAGGTATAACCATTAGAGGCGTTAATTCTGAAGATAATACTGGTTTTGCCGTAGAAACTGCAACTATTGATAATATGCCTGGAATCATTATAGGCGCTGTTGCCTTAAATGGAGGCGCAGGAGGATTTTACTCTGTAAAAGGCAGAAGTGCTGCTTTTCCATCACCATCAGTGACAGCTACACCAAGCATTACATCTACGCCAAGCAATACACCGACCCCTACACAGACACCTACGGGAACACCTACGGCAAGTATTACAATTACACCTACAGGCACACCTTCCAACACGCCTACACCCTCTAAAACAGCTTCGAATACTCCATCCCCATCCCAAACGCCTTCAGTAGCACCATCGCTAGCAATAATAGTACAAGCTCCAGCATCAGATGATTCTAGTAGTGTAGCAAAGAATGTGCAAATAGGGCTTGGGATTACAGGTGCAATTGTTGGAATGATTGCCGCAATTGGAGGTTTTTTCTATAAACGTCACTCCGATAAAAAAGCAGCTATTGCCCACAAGAAAGCGCTGGCAGACATTGCTGCAGCTGCTAGAGGTGAACTCCCACCTCCTCCAGGAGGAGATGAAGGAGCTGGTATCGGAATGCTTGACGGAGGAAATCCAAGTGGTGGTGTAGCCATGACGAACCCAATGATGCTGAACAGAGGTGCTGCTGATAGAGCTCTGCTAGCACAAGTCGAACGAGACGGTGCAATGATTATAGAAGGAGCAGCAGGAGTTGGTATTTCAGGTCCAAGATCAAAATTTCAAGCAGCAGGTAGGAAAGTAGTAACAGTAACTAGAATAACCAAACCTGCTGATGAGCATGCAGACAGTAAGACAATGACGGCCGCAGCACCTGGTTTAGGAGAAGAAGTTGAGGCGCGAGTCGCAGTTGGTGCAGTTGCTACAAGAAAGCATAGTACAGTTAAGGGTGTGCTTGGAGGCAAAGATGATGCAAGAGCAAAACTTCAAAAAGCTGCTAAAGGAGCATTAGTGGTAGCTAGATTAAAGCATAAAGCTGGTGAAGAAGATAGCGATGCTACTGGGATGGGAGGAGGTGCCGAACATGAAGTAGAAGGAGCACGACCTGTAGCAGCAGCTAGAGGAGCATTTGCACCGACTAGAGCAGGAGGTGGCGCTGCTGATGTTGGCGAAGAAATGGCTGTACCAGCAGCACCTGTAAGCGAAGGAATGGTTGCGCCAGTAGCACCTGCGGGCGCAAGAACACCAACCACAAAATTCCAAGCAGCAGCTCGTGCCGTAGCAAGATCAACTAAGCGTAGTGATGATGACGGCGATGGTAGCAGTACGGCAACAGACATAGGTGGCGGTGGAACAGGAGCAAGGCTTCAAGATGCAGTTCGTAAAGCACAAAAATTGCGTGCACAGGCTGAGGCTCTAGAGAAAGCAGCTAAATTACGCGAAGAAGCTCGCCGATTAGAAGAAGAGTTAGCGGCGGGAGGTGGAAGTGAAGATGATGCTTCTGAAAGTGGAGACGTTCATGATGGCACAACAGTTACTAGCGATCCGGCAACTGTTAGCGTTAGCGGCGCAGTAGCCGAACCTGTAGTATAATTCTTATTATTCTGTAGTACTATTGATAATAGCCCTTTTTCCTAACGTTTGCAGTGAATAATTCACCCATTTAGTGGTTAATTTTTCCTGCAAGGAATTTTGCTTCAAACGATCATGTAAATGACCAAAATCCACTGTGCTCATTTGTTGATCTTGATCAAAGCAACTATATACATAAGTCTCAATGCCAGTTTCATGATCAACGTGTTTTTGCAAACATTGAGCACAAATTTCCTTCATCATGCATTGCATTGGCGAGTTAATACTTGCTACAGCAATATGATCTTTACTTAGATAATTTTGTAAGATTGAGTGCCTGGCTTGATTAACTGCTGCCATCATCCTATCTGAGCCAATTGCTATAATCCGGTTAATTTTTTTCAAATCAAATGATGTTTGACCAAGCTCCCCTTTACTATAGGCCAAAATAGCATTAACAATATTACCATAGTAGGACTTATCCTGAGTTCTATTTGAAGATAACAAACCTTCATCACAACACCATACTACTTCGTCAGCGTATTGTTCAATTTCAGCAACTTTATAACGATCGATCATTTTTTTATAGCCAGCAAAATATAAAACCTTGCTCCCTGCTTCCTTAAAAGCTTTGGCAATTGAAAATAATACCGCATTTCCTAAACCGCCCCCTACCAGCATCACTTGTTCATTTGCTTTTATTTCAGTTGGACGACCTGTTGGGCCCATTAACGCTACTTTTTCATCTGGTTTTAAGAATCTGCATAAATCAGAAGAGCCTCCCATTTCTAATACAATAAGTGAAATTAAACCTTGAGTTTTATCTACCCATGCGCCGGTTACAGCTATGCCTTCCATCGCTAACTTAATATCTTGCTCTTTAATTGTAGCTTTTAAGGCATTTGCTTCGTAATTTTGTAATCGATAAAATTGACCAGGCTGAAATTGCTCAGCAGCAAATGGTGATTTTATTATTACCTCAACAATAGAAGGAGTTAATTGAATCACTTCCTTAATTGTAGCTGTAAATTTATTGTTGAGAGTTTCAAAAAATTTTGAGGTATTAATTTTCTCAGGCTTTCTTTTTTGTAAAATATTGGTAATGGCCTGATAACCATTTTTAGCACTGGCCATAGCTTTCACTACATTTCCAGCATATGATGGATGCAGATCGCCAAAAAAGCTCACCGCCCTATTTTCTTGATCAATAGTAGTTAAAATAAAATTATTATCTGGCTTAGATATTTTTTGTAAACTGACAATATTCCCTTCTTCATCAATCGCTCGAAAATATTTTTTATCTAATTGGAAATGAACTGGGTCTTCACGCTGTAAAACCGTATTTGGATTAGTGCCAGCTGCTATAAAAACCGTACGAGCCGGTATAATATGTATATTATGCTCTATATTAACTTTTAAACCAGTAACATTATTATCTTGATCAACTTGAACCTCTTGCGGCACAGCATTTTCAACAAAACCAATCCCTTCCTCCATAGCCATGTGTAACTCTTCAGGATTTAAACGATAACTAGGAGCATCAGTAATAGATTTTCTATAAACTACATTAACTCCTCCTAACTGATCAAGAATATTTATAAAATTAGGTGAGCGATTTTCTTGGGTGGCTTTTCCTCTTTCTTCAGCAAAAATTTTAGCATGTTCAATAAATTCTTGTGCTATTAGCCAATCGCGAGGAGTAAAGTCTTTAGTAACTTCATCTAATCCATACTGTTCAACTAAAATATTATATCTTTCAGCAAATTTTTCCACTTGCCTTACATAGTAAGCAGCTGATTCAGTAGCTGTATCGATAGCTGTTAGCCCTCCACCTATTACTAAAATTGGTAAACGAACTTGAAGGTTAGCTATTAAATCATATCTAGCAGCACCGGTAAGTTGCAATGCCATTAAAAAATCTGAGGCCATTTTTACACCGCCAGCAAAAGCATTGGGCATCTCTAACAAATTAGGTTTTCCAGCACCAAATGCTAAAGCAATGTGATCAAAACCTACCCTGGTTGCAGTTTCATAAGTGATATTACTACCAAAGCGAACATTACCAAACATCCGAAAATTACTTCTTCTTTCTAGAAGTAGGCGAATGATTTTTAAATAATTTTTATTCCATCTTACGGTAATGCCATACTCTGCCACTCCTCCAAACCCTTGAGCAACACGGTTATCTAAATTCTCAAAAACTCTATTTATGTCTTTAATTGGCAAGAATTTTACTCTTCTTCCTTCTTCATTAATCCCAGATAAAGTTGGATCTAAAGGTTCAATTTTTAATCCATCGATCCCCACTACCACATGACCCTCATTTAATAAATAATGCGCTAAGGTAAAACCTGCTGGTCCTAGGCCAGCTACAAGAATTTTATATTCTGTAGCAATCTTGCAAATTGAATTTTCAATGTTTAAAGGATTCCATCTAGTTAAAAGACTATAAATTTCAAACCCCCAGGGCAAATTCAATACATCATTTAATACCCTAGTTTCAACTTTAGGAATATTTACTGGCTCTTGCTTTTGATAAATGCATGATTTCATACAATCATTACAAATACGATGGCCAGTAGCAGCTACCATAGGGTTATCAATTATGACAGTAGCTAATGCACCAATAGTATAACCTAAAGATTTTAAATTATTCATTTCTGAAATTTTTTCTTCTAATGGACATCCAGTGAGCTGTTCTCCAAAAACATTAGTTTTAAATTTTGTAGAATTAGGTTGGCTGTTTAAAAAACCTTTAGAACAAGAATCCTTACCTTGATTATGGCAAAAGATACAATAATTAGCATGATCTAGAGCTTGAATTAAAGTTCCAGCTGTATCTGTTAGACTAAATCCATCTCGGCTCCTAACATCAGCAGACTTTAAAATCTTTACCTCATCCACAACTTGCTGTTTTAAATCGATCAAATTTAAAGGATCTAATTTTTTTGGTAATTTAAATAATACACCAGCTTTATGTCTGATTTTTCCCTTCTCATTAAGCGTAGCCCAAGCCGCATATTGCAATGCTAAATCAATTTGTTGCTTATGTTTTTCAGCTTCCTGTAACCATAGCATAACCTGTTCAGAAAAAGAAAGTTCATCAATTTCTTGCATCCCTAAAAATTTTAATAAATCTGTTTCTATCTGAGAAATATCATGATTAAGCCAATCAATAGAAGCATATTCCTTAACAGCTCGCCTTTGTACAAATAGCCTTTTACAACGAAAAATTATTGATAATTTATTATGCTGTTTGGATAGATCATTAACTTCTAATTCAATATTAAAAACTTTAGCAATATAATCTTCAACAATAGGAGCAAGCTCAACAATCAAATTTGAGTAATCAAGTTTTGCTAATGGCCGTTTTTCATTTCTTACGGAAATTAAACGATGATATAATTCGGAATTACTTTCCTTAAGATGCTGAAGAAAATGATAATCAACTTTTAATAAGCCTTCTCGCTCATATAAGTCTTCAAATTTTAAACCGAACCCTAAAGCAAGATCAGACATGATTTATAATAGAAAATTAAACTGAAATTAAAGAATAAAGTTAGATAAATCAGAACGCTTAACTATAGCATTAAGATGTTTATCAACATATTTTTTATCAATTACAATAGTTTTACCTGAATTATCTTTAGCATTAAAACTCACATCTTCCAATAATTTTTCCATTACCGTATGTAATCTTCGTGCTCCAATATTTTCTACTTCTTGATTAATATGAGCTGCAATATCTGCTATATGTTCAATTCCATCTTTAGTGAAACTTAACTCGACTCCCTCTGTGGCCATTAATGCAGTGCATTGCTTAATAAGACTCACTTCTGGTTCTTGCAGGATTCTTATTAAATCCTCTTTACTTAAATCTTTTAATTCTACTCTAATTGGTAGTCTTCCTTGTAATTCAGGTAATAAATCTGAAGGCTTAGCAATATGAAATGCTCCTGAAGCTATAAATAAAATATAATCCGTTTTAACTGTACCATATTTTGTTGGAACTGTAGTACCTTCTATTAACGGTAAAAAATCACGTTGCACTCCTTCTCTGCTAACCTCGCCACCCTTATTATTACTACCACGGGAGGCAATCTTATCAATTTCATCTATAAACACTATACCGTCATTTTCAACCAAAGTTATTGCTTCTCTAATCATTTTTTCTTCATCAATCATGCTATCAGTTTCTTCAGCTATCAAAATCTCATATGCTTCAGCTACTGTCATCTTCTTAAGCTTTTTTTGATCATTTGAACCTAAAGCTTTGCCTAATAATTCACCAATGTTAACTACCCCCATCTGAGCACCTGGCATTCCTGGTATTTCCATACTTGGTAAAGAAGTTGGTTTATTATCTTTTACTTTGATTTCAATTTCACGATCATTAATTTTACCTTCGAAAAGTAATGATTTAAATTTTTCTTTGGTAGCTTCACTAGCAGATTCCCCTACTAACACCTCTAAAATCCTTTCTTCTGTTTTAATTTTGGCTTTGCTAGCTAATTCTTTTTTGATTTTTTCTTTAACCATATTAATGGCAATTTCTAATAAATCCCTAATAACCGATTCTACATCTCTTCCGACATAACCAACCTCGGTAAATTTAGTAGCTTCAACCTTAATAAAAGGTGCACCAGATAATTTTGAAAGCCTCCGAGCAATTTCAGTTTTACCAACTCCTGTCGGCCCAACCATCAAAATATTTCTTGGCATAATTTCTTCTTGTAATTGAGGAGCTAAGGCTTTGCGTCTATATCTATTACGTAACGCTATAGCCATAGCTTTTTTAGCCTCATATTGACCAACTATAAATCGATTTAATTCATCAACAATTTCTTTTGGTGTAAGAGTATTTTGTAAAGAATTATTGGAAGAAGAAATTTGCATATTAACCTATTGTTTCTATAGTAATGTTATTATTAGAATAAATACAAATATCAGCAGTAATAGCCATAGCTTTTTTTACAATATCAACTGCTTCATATCCCTTAACATCAAGTAAAGCTAAAGCAGCAGCCTTAGCAAAATTTCCACCAGAACCTATAGCAAGCACACCATTTTCTGGCTCAATAACATCACCATTTCCACTAATTATTAAAGATACCTCTTTATCAACTACAATCATCATCGCTTCCAATCGACGCAAATACTTATCTGTACGCCAATCCTTAGCTAACTCTACGCAAGCTCTAGTTAATTGATTATTACATTTATCTAGTTTTTCTTCTAACCTTTCATATAGAGTTAAAGCATCAGCTGTGGATCCCGCAAAACCAACATGTATTGTTCCATTTGCTAATGATCTGAGTTTTCTTGCAGTTGCTTTCATAACACTGTTACCTAAGGTTACTTGGCCATCAGCTGCAATTGCTACCTTGTTGTTTTTTCTCACTGAAAGTATCGTAGTACCATGTAATTTATCTTGCGTCATATATCCTTGTACATTATCATTTGGCACATAATTATAACTAATATCATATCGAGAATAAAACCTCAAACTCTATAAATCAGTAATTATGAAAACTTATAATATATATATTAATTCAAAAGCTAAAACTCAAGATGGGATGGAAGATATAATTTTAATTCCTGAAACTTTTAACTGGTATTGTCTTATATTTAGTAGTTTTTGGGCAATATATAAAAGAGTCTGGAATGTGCTTATTATCTACGTTATAGTGGCAATTTTAGGAGCTATTGCTTCACATTTTTTTCTTTCAATCACTCAAACAGAAATAATTAAATTTTTTATCTCAGTGATAATTTCCTTTAATGCAAATGAATATTACGGTAATAGTTTGATCAAAAAAGGCTATAAATTAGTTGGTCTTATTCATGGAAATTCTTATGATGAAGCTTTAATTAGGTTTTTAGAAAAAGAGAACCACAAACCAAAAACTGTAAAGCATAAAAAATAAATCATTTAGCTAAAGTCAAAAACTGTAATTTCACTCCTAGTTCCAAGTCTCATAGGCGGCCCCCAAAAACCAGTACCCTCGCTTACATAAATCATTGTATGACCATCTTTTTTCCAATGAGAAACCACTGGGTGCGCAAGTCTTACTAGCAATCCAAAAGGAAATATCTGCCCACCATGAGTATGACCTGATAGAACTAAATCTGGTTTACCTTGTTTGCAATGCAAATAACTAATAGGTTCATGAGCCAATAGAATTTTATAATCGACATTTTTGTTAGTGGAAAGCGCCTTATCTGGATCAGATTGAGCAGATTTATCAAATTTTGGTGCCATATAATCTGGCACGCCTGCAATCAAAATTTTGCTATTATTATAATCTATTATATTATTTGAATTATGTAATACAACCCATCCTAAATTCTTCATTTCTTTTTCCCAAATATTTCCACCATGGATATATTCATGATTACCTGTTATATAAAATTTATGAGAAGCCTCTAATACTTTAAAACACTGAAGAATTCCCACCACATCTTTATAACTACCTTCAACCAAATCACCTGTAACAACCACCATATCTGCCTTGAGATTATTTATTCTATTTATTTGACGCTGAAACCATTTTTTATTGAGATATAAGAAACCAAGATGCACATCTGTTATTTGTACTATACGTAAGCCTTTTAAAGCTTTGTTATTAATATTATACTCCTTAATTGCTGGGTCACGAAGTCCGTTCCATAAAGCATATAAGGATATTAAAATCGAAATCCAAATCAAATTAGAGGATAATGAATTAATAGTAGGGAAAAATAATGAATAAATAAAAAATATAATAGCTAAGGTTAAAATTATAGTAAAATATCCCATCCATATATACCCTAACCAAGTTAAAGGATGGTTACGACCATTATTTACTCGATAAGATACAATAAATCCTATTGGCATGGAAATTAAACCCATAGTAAATATAGTTGTTATAAAGATATTTCCTTTTTCTGACCAACTCCAATTTTGGGTTAACAGATGAACAATGAAATAGTGAAATAATGCAAAAATCAAAGTGATAAAAAATACTGCTGGTAATACTTTTTTATGATGATGAACGGAATCATCTTCAATTTTAGCCTTAAAATCTTCGATATCTCTTATAAATTCTTCTTCTCGTTCCATTCAACTCAATAAGTTTAAATATCAAATATAATATTATGGCCGCTGATCATCTTCATCATTTTCTATCATTTCTTCAGTCATATCCAAAGCATGGCACGGCACCGGTTGATCTACATACGGATGTTCTTCTACAAGAGCAGGAAAGAATACTTGCTCTATATCTAAAGAAGAAGCATTACCTATATACTGATAATTATCCTTTAACCATAAATTAGCTGCATTACGTCCCATATCCTTAAGATATAAAAAGAACTCCCAATTAGCATTTAATTTACTTGATGCATTTAGTTCTTGCATGGCTTCAGAAGATTCTATCATATGAATATGTAAATCCTTATATGCATTTTGGTCAACAATATTTTTATTAATCATTTTTGATACAAAATGAATAGCTCTCATTTCAGCGACTAAACTGGCATTAAAACTAATCTCATTGATACGATCTGTGATTTCATGAGCTTTAACTGGTAATTTATGCCTTACAAGGGGGTTAATTTGAATTAAAAGTATATCTCGCGATTTACAGCCATATATTAACGGCCATAATGCCGGATTACCCATGTAGCCGCCATCCCAAAAATGCTCTCCTTCTATTTCAATAGCTTGAAACATGTAGGGCAAGCAAGCAGAAGCTAATAAAACATTTAGACTCATTTCTTCAGTAGTAAATACTCTTGCTCTACCCGTCCTAACTGTAGTCGCAGAAATAAATAATTTTACTTTTTTTGATTTGCGCAGCATTTCAAAATCTAATATTTTTTCTAGAAAACTTCTTAAAGGATTAATATTCATAGGATTCACTTCATAAGGAGAATATAACCTTGAAAGCCTATCTAGATAATTATAACTAGCATTACCTTCTAAATTCCAACCAAACATCATTCGATCAAAAGGCGTTTGATAAATAGGACCAATTTTGCCTAACTCACTAATTCCCTTCCATAGAATACCAAGCTCTTTTCGAGCTCCTTCACGACCATCTTTTTCATAACCATTAGCTACTACTGCTGCATTAATAGCACCAGCACTTGTACCACTTATTCCTTCTATTTCTATATCCTTTTCTTCTAGCAACCTATCTAATACACCCCAAGTGTAAGCCCCTAAAGCTCCTCCTCCTTGTAATGCAAGATTTATTTTTTTCATTCTCCCCCTCAATTTACTTCAAATAGTCATGAATAACGCGCCCATAAGGCAAAGTTGCATCAGCAATAAAATGACTACCACCTATAATATTTTTTACTGAAAAATCTGCAACCGGCGCATTAACATGCGGAACTAAATGTAATCTAGCTGGACCAACCCATGCTCCTTTAACTTGTATATCAGTCATGTTATAAGCAATTAGCTGAGCAATTTCTGTTGAACCATCAACATGAGGAATAATTTTTAGATTAACTTGAGTTTTAGCTAGCTTGACTGTAATCGCTTTAATATCTGCTAATTCCTTATGTTTAGGATTATGATGCAATAAATTTTCATGTTTATAACCCATTGTACCCATAGCTACCAACTGCCCTGCATATTCTAATGTCCCAGTTAGAGTATCATGAATAACTTCTAACTTTGGCAAAGCATCCTTTTTTGGAAACCCCCATATTTCTCTGCCAGCAACAATAGGTGGGGAACAATCTAAATACATCTGGACAGTATAATTCACCTCTTCTTTACCGAACATGCATGGAATTACAATTCCACTTTCTGAATAACTACCAAACCCTGAAGAATCAGGCATACGCAGAAACTCGTACATTACTATATCATCTTTATTAGGCTCAAGTGGTTCTGGCACCGCACAACGTATTACTTCCGGATCACTTTTATAAATTATAGTGAAATATTCTCTATTAATAAACCGATATGGCCCTCGTGGATAGCTAGGACAATATGGGGGCATGCCTGATAATTTTAGAATTGTATCTTTATTCATTTGATTCTCCCCTTCAAACCTAATTAACAAGCTGTCCAACCACCATCTATAGAAATATGACTACCTGTCATATTTGCAGCTGCATCACTTGCTAAAAATAAAACTAAACCACCAATTTGATCAGTTTCAACGAACCTTAATGAAGGTTGTTTTTCGCTTAATAATTCGAACTCTGCATCCTTAATAGAAATTTTTTTCTCTTTAGAAATATTCTCTATTTGCTTCTCAACCAGAGGAGTTTTAACCCAACCAGGACAAATTGCATTACAAGTAATTGGTGAAGCTGCATTTTCTAACGCCACAACTTTGGTTAACCCAACTAGCCCATGTTTTGCAGCAACATATGCAGCCTTATGCACAGAAGCAACTAACCCATGTGCAGAAGCAATATTAATTATTCGACCAAATTTTCTTTTTTGCATACCAGGAAGCGCGTGTTTAATGGCATGAAAGCTTGCAGATAAATTAATTGCAATGATAGCATCCCATTTTTCAGTAGGAAAATCTTCCACCGGTGCTGTATATTGGATACCAGCATTATTTACCAAAATATCTACACTCCCAAACTCACTTTCAGCTTGCTTAATCATAGCTTCAATTTGTTGGGGTTTAGACATATCCGCACCACAATAATCTACTTTTACCTTATACTTAGTACGAAATTCATCTTGTAATTGTTTGATTTCATTAGCATCGCCAAAGCCATTAAATAAAATATTACAATTTTTTTCTGCTAAAACATGAGCAATACCTAAACCTATCCCACTGGTTGACCCTGTGATAATTGCACTTTTACCTTTTAACATACTAACTCCTCATTAAAATTTATATTATAATGGTAAAATATAAAGTTTAAGATTTAGTTAATAAATTAAAGGTAGTTAAAAATCAGTTACACGGCCATTTTTCTCCCAATCTCCATATCTAGTAGGTTCTGGGCCTGGCTGCCCACCAATTTCTTTAGGGAGGTTTAATATTTCTTCTGCTGTATTATTTGATGATTTATTATTATCTTTCATCTATAATCCATGTATTATTGATTGAGAACAAGAATGAGTATTCAACATTATAATAATTTAAAATGCGTCTATTGCCCAGAGAATTTTTCCATTAATTCTCTTATTACTTTTACTGGCCAAAAACTTCACCATTTATTGCATGTTTTAAGAGTAAGGCAAGGGGATTATATAAAAATATTTAATGAGTCTCAAGGTGAATGGCTTGCCAAAATTGACATCACTGAAAAAAATAAACTATGCGCCAAAATAATTAAACAATTACGCCTCCAACAACAAGTAAATAAAACCACCTTAATGTTTTCACCTATTAAACCTGACAAACTTCACTTTCTTGTAGAGAAAGCAGTAGAATTAGGTGTAAATAGATTAATACCTATTATTACTGAAAGATCAATTGTTAGAACTTTTAATACAGACAAAATCAACAGCTACATAATTCAAGCTGTTGAACAGTCAGAGAGGCTTACATTACCCAAATTATCCCCTTTAGTTACTTTAAACTCAGCTTTAAACAACTTAACCTTAGACGAACAAATCATTTTTTGTAACGAGCAAGAAACTAATGTATCATTAAATAAATTAGCTCCCTCTCTTGATACTAATAAAAACTATATTATATTAATAGGACCAGAAGGAGGATTTACAACTCAAGAAAGAGAATTATTAATTCAACATAAACAAGTTCACTCCATACATATTGGACCACGAATATTAAGAGCAGAAACAGCAGCTTTATTTTGTATTAGTTGCTTACAATTTTTAATTGGCGATACTAACCTCGCTCCCAGAAGTTAAATAAATATAGGAACATGAATTCAATTAACAATATATTACAAAATTTATTATTAACTAAAGAATCAGAAATCAAAAATTGGTTTGCAGCTCAATATAAAGATATTAAAAGATGTTTTTATAGTTCAGTTGATATCAGAGATTCAGGATATAAAATTGTTCCTGTCGATACTAATTTATTTCCAGCTGGATTTAACAACTTAACATCGACGGGCCTAAAATTAGCAACTAGTAATGTTAAAGAGTATTTAGAACATTATTATCCTAATCATAATAAAATACTGATTATCCCTGAAAATCATTCAAGAAATAATTTTTATTTTACTAATATAGGCGTGCTAAAAACTCTCTTGGAAGAAGCAGGTAAAACTGTAGAGATAGCTCTTATTACTACAGATGAGAATACTATTTCAGAAATTAAGAAAAATGCTCCTTCCCTAAATATATCATTAGCCGAAAAAAATGGTGATAAATTAATTACTAAAGACAAATTTACACCTGACCTCATTCTAATAAATACTGATCTAACATCAGGCGTCCCATTTGAACTAATAAATATATCCCAACCAATTATTCCAGATACAAATTATGGATGGTATCAACGTACTAAATCTAAGCATTTTGCCTCTTATGATAGAATACTCGAAGATTTTTGCCAGAATTTTAATTTAGATAAATTTCTATTATCAGCTGTTCATCACCGGTGTGGTAAAATAGACTTTAAAGAGCAAATAGGTATTGAATGCGTTGCCAAAGCTGTAGATAAAATAATCAATTTTTTACAAAAAAAATATCAAGAATACGGTATTCAAGATCAACCTTATGTATATATTAAAGCTGAACGTGGCACTTACGGAATGGGAATTATGACTGCCACCAGCGGTGAGGAAATTCATGCTATTAATAAAAAAATTAGAAACAAAATGGACATAATAAAAGAAGGGGTAGTTAATTCAGAAGTAATTATCCAAGAAGGAATAAAAACAATTAATAAAATTAATGGTCATCCAGCTGAACCACTTTCTTACTTAGTAAATGGGGAACCAGTAGATTGTTTTTTTAGGACTAATGCGTTAAAAAACGATGTAAATAATTTAAATAGCAAAGGTTCAGAAATCACCAATGATCCTACAACTATGCAAAATGAGAGTGATAAAATCTCTGCATATAATTTAATTGCTAAATTGGCTAGTCTCGCTGCTGCTAAAGAATAAATAATCATGTTGCTTCTGCCATATATAAATTTTATACAAAAGAAGTAGGAGAATCATTACAAGCTCTTGTAAACTTTAGTAAAATCAGTATAATTGATTAATTAATATAATAAGTAAGTAGATAATGGCAAAAGAAGAATTAATACAATTTAAAGGTGTGGTAACTGAACTATTACCAAATGCAATGTTTCGAGTAAAATTAGAAAATGGTCACGAAGTTATTGCTCATACATCAGGCAGAATGCGTAAAAACCGTATTCGTATCCTGGTAGCAGACGAAGTTGCTGTTGAAATGACACCGTATGATTTAACTAAAGCAAGAATTATACTACGGCATAAAAATTAATTTCTATGATTAACAAATCGCTACCATTGGTTTTAGCTTCAGCTTCTCCAAGTAGGTTGTCCTTATTAAAAAATTCTGGATTTAAAGTTGATAAAGTAATTACTGTAGATATTGATGAATCCTCTATAGATAAAGAAAATCCAAAACATTACGTTCTAAGAGTTACACGCGATAAAATGAAAGCAGCCGCTCTAATGGTTAAAAATGCTATTGTAATAACCGCTGATACCACTACAGTTTGTGGTGGAAAGATTTTTCATAAAACAAATGATGATCAAATGCTGCGGTATTACTGTAAATTATCATCTGGTAGAAGACATACTGTTTACACTGCTGTATGCTGTGCAAAAATATTAGATGGAAAAATAGTTACTATTAAAGAAAAAATTGCTTGTTCGATGGTACAATTCAGAAAATTAACTGAAGCTGAAATCGAGCATTTTATCCATAGTCAAGAAGGACGTGGAAAATCTGGGGGATATTCAATACTTGGTATTGCTAGTAGATATATTAAATTTATGCGTGGTACTCACTCAAATGTTGCTGGGCTACCTATGTATGAAACTACTCAACTTTTAAAAGCTGTAGGATATAGTAATTTAACAGATTAATTAAGAGGTTATAAATGGCTGGTCATTCACAATTTAAAAATATTATGCATCGTAAAGGCGCTCAAGATGCTAAAAGAGCAAAGCAATTTACTAAACTAATCCGTGAAATAACAACTGCTGTTCGTTCAGGACAACCGGACCCAAATTTTAACCCAAGATTACGTGCAGCAATCGCAACTGCAAGAGCTGCTAACTTACCAAAAGATCGTATAGAAGCCGCAATTAAAAAAGGTTCATCTTCTCATGAAGGAGAAAATTTTGATGAGATTCGCTATGAAGGTTATGCTCCAGGAGGGATAGCTCTTATAGTTGAAGCTTTATCTGATAATAAAAATCGTACAGCTTCTGAAGTTAAAACATGTTTTAGCAAAGCAGGAGGCCATGCTGGTGAACCAGGAAGTGTTAGTTATATGTTTGATCGTATTGGATTAATTAGCTTCTCTCGAGAAGGCTTAAATGAAGAGGCAGTACTGAATGAAGCAATCGAAGCTGGAGCTGATGAATGCACCTATGAAAACAATACTCATGAAATTATCTGCGCTCCTGATCATTTTAACGAAGTTCGCGATCACATGGCCAAAAAATTTGGTGATCCAGATTTAGCTAGATTATCATGGAAGCCTAAAAATTATATCGAAGTAAATGATGTTGAAACTGCTGAAAAACTTATAAAACTAGTTGATGCATTAGAAGATAATGATGACGTACAATATGTTTGTGGAAACTATATAATTGCTGATACAATAGCAGATAAAATTAAAATTTAATCATGAATGAAAAATTTACTCAAATAGTAATGGGCGTTGATCCTGGCCTAAACAGTACTGGCTGGAGCATTGTATCTATGGAAGGAAGTAAATTAAGTTACGTAGCTAGTGGCTCACTAGATATTAATAGCAAATTGTCATTACCTGAAAAACTGTTAAATATTTATACTAACCTGTGTGATATTATAACAAAATATAAACCACAGGTTTTTGCTATTGAAGAAACATATGTTAATGACAACCCTATTTCTTCACTTAAGCTAGGACAGGCACGAGGAGTAGCAATTGTAGCAGCTGCTAAAGCTAATTTAAAAGTCTATGAATATGCTGCTAGATTTGTTAAAAAATCGATAGTAGGTAATGGTAAAGCAGATAAAGTTCAAGTAGCAACTATGGTTAACCATTTATTAAAATATAAGGTTTCAGATCATAATGAAGCTGATGCGTTAGCTATAGCAATCTGTCACTTAACTTGTAATAAATTCAATTCTAGAGTTAGTGAAAGTGAGCAAATTAGTAGATAGTATTAAAAGTGATTTAGCCATTTTAGATCCTTTAAAATTAGAGATCATAAATGAAAGCCATAAGCATAAAGGGCATGGTGGGTGGAATGAATCTGGAGAAACACATTTTCACTTATTGATTGTTTCTGAATATTTTATTAATCAAAACAAGCTCCAACGCCATAAAAAAATTTATCAATTACTTGCTGTACAACTTAAGAATCAGATTCACGCCTTATCTATTCAAGCGCTAACTCCTGAAGAATACACTAAATTATCTAGTTGAAATTTATTGAATTTGAGGAGTATAATCCACAAAAAATAGTAAATTTTATGCTGATAAGAGTTGGGATAGGCGTCATAATTATTAACAAGGATAAAGTTTTACTTGGCAAAAGAATAAATTCCATCGGACATGACAGCTGGGCATTCACTGGAGGTCATTTAGAATATGGAGAAACTCCTGAAGAATGCGCGATCCGCGAGACTTTAGAAGAAACAGGCTTAGAAATCAAAAATGTAAAGAAAGGTCCTTGGGTTAATAATGTGTTCCTAGAAAAATCGACTCAGTATATAACTATTTTCATGATTGCCAAATATCAAAAAGGAATACCGGAAATTAAAGAGCCAACAAAATGCTCTCAGTGGCAATGGTTTAAGTGGGAAGATTTACCAAATCCTTTATTTAAACCAATACAAACCTTGATCGAATCTGGTTGTACATTTGATCAGTTAAATAACTTTCTAGTTTAATATTTATGGAACCAAAATATAAAATTGCCTGCTTTGACCTAGATGGTACTATATTAAGAAATACCACTGCATTTTTACATTTTGCAGAATTATTAGGAGTAAAAGAACAAGTATCATTATTAGAAGAAAAATTTTATCGGCGTGAAATTGACTCGATTATTTTTATGGATAAAATAATTCCTCTCATGAAAGAATTATCAACTAACTATATTGATCAACATTTTGAAACTTTGCCAATAATAAAAGGGCTGGATAAGACTCTTAAAAAATTGAAAAATCACAACATCACTACCGCTCTTGCTACTTCTTCTAGCCAAATGTTTGCTGATATATTTAAACAAAGATATGATTTTGACCATGCTTACGGCACTAGTTATGAATTAAAACCTAATAATATAGAAGCAACTAATATTACATCTTGTAACGGTGATCGCAAAGTCTTACATATTACTAATCTCGCAAATAGTTATGGCATTGAATTAAATAGAGTAGTAGCAATTGGTGATTCATTAACTGATGTTCCTTTATTCGCAACTGTTGGCAAAGGGATTGCTATTAATAATGATCATCATTTAGAAGGCAAAGCTCATGTGTATCTTAAAACTGAAAACATGTACGATATAATCGCTCATATTATCGAACCTAAAACTAAAAAATAAATTCATATCACACAAAATTATTCAATGTAAGAGGACTGCAGCCTTACAACCTATTTATATTTGACAAGCATCTATATAGGACTAAACTTAGAATATTTAGATCTAAAAGCAGCTAAATAGACAGTTCAGAACATTCTAAGATAGGAAGGTATGGAGAATTATTCACCTATGATTTTAACAAATAAATTTTTAAACCTTATTAATCGTAACTTAGCATGAAAATTTTCTTTATCATTATTTCTATTTTTCTATGCATGTCAGTAGCTAATTCCGATACTCAAGACTATGCAAAAACTAAACTTACAGGAGACTGGGGTAAAAAAAGAACTGAACTAGCAAAAGATGGAATTGATATAGAATTAGATTACACTCTAGATCTTATCAGCAATGTTTCTGGAGGTATTAGAACTGGCAGTCAGTTTGTTGATGAAATTGATTTTTATGTTTTTCTTGATGGTTCTAAATTATGGAATATAGAAGGAAGCAAAGGTAAAATTTATGTTTATCGTAATAACTTCGGCCATCCAAATCAAAAATATGTAGGTACCTCTCAAGGCATAGATCACAATGAAGCAACTTATGATTTTACTCAAGTTGATGAAGCTTGGCTTAGCCAAAATTTGGTTAACGATAAATTAAATTTATTAGCTGGGCTATATGATTTTAGCTATGAATTTTACGTAACTGACTCTAGTGGAGTATTTATTAATCCATCCTTTGGAGTGGGTTCTGAGTTATCTACTACTAATAGCGATGATCCAAATTATTATAGTTCTAATTCATTAGCAACTAGGATTAAAATTATTCCATCTGATAATTTGTATGCTCAACTTGCAATAATGAATGCTATACCAAATACAGCAAATGTTGAGAAAAGCCAACATTATAATTTCCATCCTAATGCCGGAGCATTCTTAATTGCAGAAGCAGGAATTACTCCAGCTAATAATCGGTTATCTATAGGTACATGGAAATATACCAAAAAATTTCCAGACACACTTAATCCTAGTGTAAAGCAAGAATCATATGGCATATATACTATGATAGAAAAACAAATCACTACTGTGCCTGGTAAACCAAATAATGGTATTATAGCATTTCTTAGAGCAGGTAAAACTGATGCTAATACTTCTCAATTTAGCTATGCATGGACTGGAGGGTTTAGCTACAAAGGAATATTTCCTTCCCGAGAAAAAGGTACTTTAGCTATAGGGTGGCTCCAGGCATTTAATTCACCTAAGTTCCGTCAATCTCAACAAAATTTAGGAATAAATATTCCACGCTCAGAATATGGTGTAGAAATAACTTATCAAGATTTTTTAAAACCTTGGATGTCACTCCAACCAGACATACAGTATATTTTTAATCCTTGTGGCGCAGTTGGAGCAAAAAACGCTTTGATTTTAGGTATCAGAACAGAAATTAACTTCTAAAATTAATACCTATATTTACTCCTTCTTCTTGCAATAAAGACACTTTTTTATTAACACCCCAAAAATATCCACCAAGACTACCATCTTTACGAATAATACGATGGCATGGCACAAAATAAGCTAATTTATTTTGCCCTAAAGCATTTGCTACTGCTCTATAAGAGTTCTTATGACCGATATTATTAGCCAAATCATGATAACTGATAATTTTACCGCTTGGGACTTTTAAGGCAGCTTGCCAAACTTTAATTTGGAAATCTGTGCCTACTAATAGCAAAGTATTTATATCTAATTTAGAAGACAATACGTAGTTTTTATCTTTACAGAACTCTACTTTATATATTCCTAAGTTTGTAAAACTTATATGAATAACACCCGCAGCTGTTTCATAATAAACATCATATGTTTTATTACTTTTTAAATAAGTTCTAAATTCATTCCTGCTGAAAGTAGTAATCTCAAAATTCATATTACCTTCATGAATATAAGTATTAAAGAGAATTAGTGACTAATTCTCTTTTTTACTTTGAAATGTGCGTTATTTGAATTTTCAGGTTTATTAACTTTTTTACCAGAAAAAGTATTTCTTCTTTTCTTACCAAAGAACTTACGCGATTTAGAAGATGGCGTTTTGTTATTATCTGGTTGGTTTGGATTCATAAATCTCTGAATTGCATACCATTTTCTATCATCTTGTGGAGAAATAAAACTTAAAGCACAACCATCTGCACCAGCTCTAGCAGTCCGCCCTACTCTATGTAAATAATCTTCTGGATCTTGTGGCAAATCATAATTAATAACATGCTGAACATGAGGCACATCTAATCCCCTTGCTGCCACGTCTGTTGCTACCATAATTCGACAACGACCATATCTAAATTCTTTAATTACACGTTCACGCTTATGTTGCCTTAAATCACCATGAATTGCCGAAGCAACATGCTTTTCCTTACATAATTTACTAGCTAAGCGATCTGCGTTAATCTTTGTTTTTACAAAAACAATTATTGATCCTTGACGTTGATCTAATTGTAGTAGAAGTTTAGTATATTTTTCTGCTTCAACTACCTTCATAGATTCTTGTTTAAGACTCAATACTGGTGTTATGTTAGAACCAACAGCAACACGTTTAGGTTGATTCAAGTATTTAGCTGCTAATTGTTCTATTTTTGCCGAAAAGGTAGCGGAAAACATTAAAGTTTGTCTATTTTTTGGGAGTTTATTGATAATTTTTTCAATTTGAATACTAAATCCCATATCAAACATTCTATCTGTTTCATCTAAAACCAAGAAAGTTATATTATCATACCTTAAAGTCTTACGCTCTAAGTGATCAATAACTCTACCTGGTGTACCCACAATTATCCTAGGCTTATGTTTTAATTGATTAAATTGCTTAGAAATTGGCTCTCCCCCAATTAAAAGAGCAGTTTTAATTGATGGAATATTATCAAGTAATTGCCGTGCGACATTTATTACCTGTTGTGCTAACTCTCGAGTTGGAGCCAAAATGAGAGCAGCCCCTTCAGGAGTAGAAAGTAATTTATTAATAGTAGGCAAAATAAAAGCTAAAGTTTTACCTGTACCAGTCTGCGCTGAGCCAATAATATCATTACCTTCCAAGGCTAATGGTATAGTTTGAGCTTGTATTGGCGTAGCATTTTTAAAGTCTAACCTATCTAGTACTTTGGTAAGAACTGGTGGTAGACGCATTTCGTTGAAATTCATCATTACTTTATATATTTAAATTTTTAAGAATAAAAGAACCTCATCTTACAAATCTAATTTAAGTAAGATGAGGTTTATAAATAGAAAATTATGGATTAATCTTGTAAAAGTTCTAGTTCAGATGCAGAAACCTTACCTTTATTTGTGGTACGATTATACTGCAATTTCTGACCTTCATTTAAACTTCTAATACCTGCGGCTTCTAAAGCACTAACATGCACAAACACATCACTGCCCCCTTGATCTGGTTGAATAAAACCATAACCTTTATTTGGGTTAAACCACTTTACAACACCTGTTTCCATAAAAAGAACTCCTTTAAACATTAATATAAAAAATCTATGCTTATCATAGACCCGAAAAATTTTCATTCGGTTTCCCGAAAGGTATTCTAACGCTGAAGGAATTTTTATGGTATTGAACCGAAAAAATAACCGAAACCTTATAGAGGCAGGCGGGAGAAATACTTAAATTTATCAACCTTATAATATATTATAAATTGATATTATGCAAGCATTAAATTATTTAAAGCAAGCATGTTAGATCTGCAGCTTAATATTAAGAATAAATAATTCAGATATTAACAAATTTAAAAAAGTATGGTTCTAATGTTTTACTTGCTGCCTTTTGATAATAACGAGTAAGAGTAACATAATTAAAGGGAGTCATCCAATCAGCCTGAGATTCAGCAACCCATTTTAAATTATTTTGATTCAAACAGGTAGCCAAAATCCATTTAGCATATTCCACATGATCAGTAGCAATATTTATTATTGCTTTAGGTTTTAATTTACTACTTAACAAGTTAAGAAAATTTTCATTTATCAAGCGCCTTTTATATTGCTTTTTCTTTGGCCATGGATCAGGAAACAAAATATATACCATGCTAAATATCTTATCAGGTAACTGGGTGAGTAATAGGCGAGCATCATCCGGCCATAACCTTATATTATTGATGCTAGCTGATTTTATTTTTTTCAAGACATTAGAGACCCCATTTAAATAAGGTTCACAGCCTATACATAAAGTGTTTGGATTATTAATTGCAAATTCAATAATAAAGTCACCATTACCAAAACCTATCTCTAAATACAATTCTTGATCAGGTTGTGATAAATTTTCAGGATTGACTAAATAGTTAGGTAGTATTTCTTCAATTAAACTTTGGCTTTCTTTACTTAACCTTTTGCCTATTCTTCTACCAAATGAATTAATTAATCTTCTATCGTTCATATTTGTTATATTAAGGTCATACAAATATTATTTAGATTCAAATTGATGTTTGAGGTTTTTAATTGCAAGATTCAAACCTGCTTGACCAATAGAATGACCAAGTATTGGCTCTATTAACATTTCGACTGGCACGTTTAAGCTTTTGAGAATTAATTCAGTATTATAAGCAGCAGACACCGGTATTACTTCATCTAGCGCTCCATGAATTAACGTAACTGGAGGATAAGATTTTATTTCATTGGACAAAAACTGTGGCCCTATGACCATTCCAGAAAATGCAATAACTGCTGCTACTTTATCTGGTCTTCTTAAAGCAGTGTGTAATGATAACATTGCTCCTTGAGAAAAACCTATTAGCGCTAATCTTTCTATAGGTAGATTAAATCTTTGCAATTGATAGTCTATAAAATCATTAACTTTAGGCATGCCGTAATTTAGCCCTTTTAATAAACTTGGCTCAGAACGATCATTTAGACCAAACCATTGATAGCCAAAAGAAGCATTTTCAAAAGGAAACATACCATTTGGCGCAATAAAATGCGTTTCTGGCAAGGATGGCCTAAGCTCTTCTGCTAAACTTATAAGATTATTACCATCGGAACCATATCCATGTAGTAATATAGCAACAGAAGATATTTTTTTTGTTAAGGGTTGTAATTCTGGTCCTGAAAGCATGAATTTATTATTTCTAAGTGGTCGGGGCAGAGAGATTCGAACTCCCGACCCTCTGGTCCCAAACCAGATGCGCTACCAGACTGCGCTATGCCCCGAATATAGTAAAATTTCTTATATTATCCTTTTATAAAATAATCAATAAGTTTTTACTAACCTCTACTATTTTGAGTTACAAATAGTAAAAAAGTTAACCATTGTAACCTTTTTCTACCTTAGGTTTCAAGCCATGGTTAGAAAAACACAATGTCGCTTTATTTTACTATTTTAGTTATTTGCTACTTGAATAATACATTATTTTCCATAGTATACCACTTAATCCCATGTTAACCCAAAATTAACCATTTTGTTCCTATAATGTTAATGTGGATATAATTGTAACTATAAAAGTAATATGTTGTTTTTATCGACTTATATTAATAAAATTGATAGCAAAGGCAGAGTTTCTGTGCCGTCCAATTACAGAACCTTGTTAATGCAACCAGATTTTTCTGGCGTTATTGTCTATCAATCTATTAGCAACCCATGTATCGAAGCTTGTAGTTATGATCGAATTATGCACCTTAGTACAAGTATCGATAATTTAGATCCTTATTCAGAAGAACGTGATGCTTTCGCCACTATAATTTTAGGGGGAAGCGTTAAATTGCCTTTTGATAGTGAAGGTAGAATTATTATTCCAGAAATGTTATTAGCTTCAGCACAACTAACTGATAAAGCATGCTTTGTTGGTAAAGGTCAAACTTTTGAAATCTGGCAGCCAGAACAATTCCAGGAATATTACCAAAAGGCTAAAAATACCGCCGAACAAAAAAAATTACTATTACGACTAGCTAAAAAGGGTGAGCAATGAATAATACAAACATTTTTTCTCATATCCCAGTAATGCTTTCGGAAGTAGTAACCTACCTTCAACCTAGAGAGGGAGAAACATACGTTGACGGCACTTTTGGAGCAGGAAGTTACAGTAGAGCTATTTTAAAACAAAACAACTGTACATTATATGCAGTTGATCAAGATCCAGATGTAAAGAAATTTGTAACTCAATTAAAGACTGAATTTGGGGATAGGTTTATATTTATAAATGGTAATTTTTCTGAACTTCAAGAATTACTTGCCAATAAAAACATCTCAAAAGTAGATGGCATAGTGCTAGATTTAGGAGTTTCTTCTATGCAACTTGAAAACCCAAGTCGGGGTTTTTCATTTATGCATGAAGGTAGCCTGGATATGAGAATGAGCAAGGAAGGATTAGATGCATATAATTTTATCAATACTAGCAGCGAAGAAACTATAGCTAATGTTATATACAATTATGGTGGAGAAACCAAATCGCGTAGAATTGCAAAAAAAATAATTGAAGCTCGTAAAAATTCTCCTATTAATAGCACTTTAGAATTAGCAGATATAGTAAGGTCAGTGGTAAAAAAAGGAAAAAGCAAAATAGATCCAGCAACTAAAACTTTTCAAGCTATCAGGATTTTTGTAAATAATGAACTCGGGGCGTTGCAAGAAGCACTTATTGCTTCTGAAAACTTATTAAATAATAACGGTAGGTTGATTATTGTTTCATTTCATTCTTTAGAAGACGCTATAGTAAAAGAATTTATTAATGAGCGCGCCAAACCTAAACAATCAAGCTCTAGACATTTACCTTTAGTTGAAGAAAAACCTTTCCATCCAAAATTCCAATGGTTGACCAATAAAGCTATTAAACCTACGGATACAGAAATAAAATCTAATCCACGCTCACGTTCAGCAAAATTACGTGCAGCAATTCGTATAAATCAGGAGGTGGTATATGCTTAATCGTATAACATCAATTTACATAATGATAATTTTTATTAGTTTTTGTTCCCTTGTAACCATAAAATTTTATGTGCAAGGCCTTAAAGAACAAACTTCCACTTTAGAAAAAATTAAACTTGAAGAAGAAAACCAAATCAAGGTATTAAGAGCAGAGTGGGCCTATTTAAACAAATCTGACAGGTTAAAATATTTAGCTAATAAATATTTAGCATTGAATGAAGCTAAAAACTCTAAAATTGAAGTTATAGGAAATAAGACTGAAGGCAAGATACACCTTGCAGCCAATGAAGGAGAAGAAGCTGTTGGAGCAATTTTTCAACGTCAAACACCAAATTGGCGTTACAAAAATCGTGGAAGAATTTTAGCTAATGCTGGTAGCAAAAAAACTAAAAATAAAAATGAAGTTACTATACAAAAGGAGACCGGAGTTAAATAATATATGAACAAACTACCTAGCTTATTTAAAAAGCTAATATATGCTGTTTATAGCCGTATTCGCAAAGACAAATCATTCAATGGGCATGAAATCGGTTCTGGCCGTATATTAGTCGTAATGATTTGTTTTGCTTTTTGCTACGCAATAATAGCAGTAAGACTTTTTGACTTAACAATATTAACTAATAATGATCAAACCAAAAAAACTTTTGCTTATAATAAATCATTTCCTAAAAGAACTGAAATTATAGACCGCAATGGTAATTTGCTGGCTGTTAATTTAGTTACTTCATCAATATATGCCAATCCTAATATTATTTTTAATGCTAAAGATACTGCACAAAAATTAAAATCTGTGTTGCCGGATCTAGATTTAGATATTCTCCAAACTAAATTACAGTCTAAGAAATCCTTTATTTGGATTAAACGAAATATCACTCCAAAAGAACATCAATTAGTAAACGATTTAGGCATTCCTGGTATTTACTTTGAAACAAGTGAAAAACGCGCCTACCCTAATGGCGAGCTTTTTTCACATGTTTTAGGCTATGTAGGGCTTGATGGCAATGGTTTAGCAGGAGTAGAAAAACAATTCGATGACCACATTAAATATTATGGTGACACCCCTCAAAAACCATTACAACTTTCACTGGATTTAGGAATACAAAGTATAGTACGTGATGAACTCTTAAAAACAATAAAAGAATTTAATGCTAGAGGCGCTGTAGGCATAGTCCAAGACTCAAAAACAGGAGAGATATTGGCTATGGTTAGCCTGCCTGACTTTAATCCTCATAATCCAGGCTCAGCTTCTGAAGAAGAATTATTTAATAAAAGCACACTAGCAGCTTACGAAATGGGATCTATATTTAAAGCCTTTACTATGGCAATGGCTTTAGATAATAAAACTACAAATCTTAATGACGTTTATGATGTTAGCACAGCAATCAAATATGCTAAATTCAATATTAATGATTACCTAGGCAAAGGTGGATGGTTATCAGTGCCAGAAATATTAATGTATTCATCTAATATCGGTATGGCTCAAATCGCCTTAGAACTTGGCAAAGAAAATCAATATAAATTTCTTAATGCATTTGGTTTGCTCTCTCCAATTGATGTAGAGTTACCAGAAAAGGCTACTCCTGCTTATCCTAGTATATCTCGTTGGACAGATTTAAATACTATTACAATTTCATATGGCCATGGTATTTCTGTTTCTCCTTTACATGTAGTAGGAGTAATGAGTGCTTTAGTTAATGGCGGTGTATTACCAAAAACTACTATTATCAAACCACAAAATGCTGAACCACTAAATGGCAGACAAGTAATTAAAGAAGCTACATCTGAGAAAATGCGTAAATTATTGCGTTTAGTAGTAAGCTCAGGAAGTGGTAGAAAAGCCGACGTACCAGGTTTATTTGTAGGAGGAAAAACTGGAACTTCCAATAAACCAGTTAATGGTAAATATAACCAAAAATTACGTATTTCATCGTTTTTATCTGCATTTCCAATATATGATCCTAAATATACTATTCTCGTAACCTTAGATGAACCTAAAGGAACCAAAGAAACCTTTGGTTTTGCAAATGGCGGTTGGGTTTCTGCACCTGCAACCGGAAGAATAATAAAACGAATTGCTAATTTATATGGTATAGCTCCACCTCAAGATAAAATTGACGAAATAAATAATCAGCTTTACCTTGAATATAGTACTAAAAACGATTCTTTATAATGATAAATATTGATTTAAGCAAAATTAAAAATATTACCTCGGATTCCCGGGATGTTGTTCCAGGTTCTGTTTTTGTAGCTATTTCTGGCACCAAAGAAGATGGTCATAAATATATAGAAGATGCTATCAAAAAAGGTGCTGAAATTATTATCCATTCTAATGAATTTTCACCCTCACCAAATAAATCAAATATTAAATTTATAAAGGTTGAGGAACCACGAATCGTGTTAAGTGAACTTGCTTCTACTATTTATGCCCCTCAGCCAAATAATATTGTCGCTGTAACCGGAACGAATGGCAAAACTTCTGTAGCTTATTATTTTAAACAAATAATAGAACTATTAGGAAAATCATCTGCATCTATAGGAACGTTAGGTGTATTAACAAGCAATAATCTTCATTTTGAGAGTACCCTTACTACACCTAGTACAGTTCATCTTTATCAAATACTGCAAAGGCTTACCCAAAATAATATCGATTATGTAGCGATCGAAGCCTCAAGCCACGGGTTGCATCAACACAGATTAGATCATATAAAACTAAAAGCTGCAGCAATTACTAATTTTTCTCATGAACATTTGGATTACCATAAGACTATACCTAATTATTTTGCAGCAAAAATGCGGCTGTTTTCTGAACTACTACCAGAAGGCGCTACTGCTGTAATTAACGCCGATATGGAAGAGTATGCTGCTATTACTAAAATATGCCAACAAAGAAATCATCGCATTATTTCTTACGGTTATGGCAGCGATCAACTTATTATTCAAAGTATAGAACAACATCAAGAACATCTGTTAGTTAAATTTAGAACTAAAGTTACTAGCTATGAATTAGCATTTCCTAATGTAGTAGGTAACTTTCAAGCTTATAATATTTTATGCGCTATAGGTTTGGTAATAGCTTGTGGTTTTGAGATAAATCAAATATTACCCATAATAAGCGATTTATATTCAGCTCCCGGACGTATGCAAAAAGTAGAAAATGCAAATGTCTTTGTAGATTACGCACATAAACCTGAAGCATTAGAAAAAACGTTACAAGTATTAAAAAACAGTTTCTCAGGTAAAATAATTGTAGTATTTGGGTGCGGTGGCGATCGAGACAAAGAAAAAAGACCTTTAATGGGAAAAATTGCTGAACAATATAGTGATATAGCGATAGTTACAGATGATAACCCACGTAGTGAAAATCCTCAAATTATACGTCAAGCTATACTACAAGAATGTAAAAAAGGCATCGAAATTGGTGACCGAGAAAAAGCAATAAAACATGCCATACAGTTTATAACTAGCCCTAATGACGCTGTTCTAATTGCTGGCAAAGGTCATGAAAATTATCAAATTGTTGGAGATACAATTCGTGAATTCGATGATTACCAGGTCGCTAAGAAATACTTAATGCCTTAATTTTTATGGAACTGATCCAGTATAGCATCCATATAATCATCAGTAGTTAACCATTTATCTGGATTATCCGTTAGCAAAGCTAGATCTTTAGTCATTTTCCCAGATTCGATAGTTCTAATACAACTATCTTCTAGCCTATTAGCAAATTTTACTAAATCTCTATTATCATCAAATTGACCGCGATAAATTAGCCCTCTAGTCCAGGCAAAAATTGAGGCCACAGGATTAGTTGAGGTTTTATTACCTTTTAAATATTCACGATAATGTCGAGTAACTGTACCATGAGCAGCTTCAGTTTCAACAGTTTTACCATCAGGTGATAATAATACTGAGGTCATTAAACCAAGAGATCCAAAACCTTGTGCTACTATATCAGATTGCACATCACCATCATAGTTTTTACAAGCCCAAATATAACCGCCATCAGATTTAAGTGCAAAAGCCACCATATCATCGATCAAACGATGTTCATAAGTTAATTTATTTGAGGCAAATTTTTCTTTAAATTCATTTGTATAAACAGTTTCAAAAATATCTTTAAACCTACCATCATATTTTTTTAAAATGGTATTTTTAGTAGCAAAATAAAGAGGTTTTTGCTTTAACAAAGCATAATTAAAACATGATCTAGCAAATGATTCGATAGATTTATCAAAATTATACATTGAAAGCGCTACACCATCTGCAGGAAAATCAACTACATCTAATTCTTGAACCGTTCCATCTTGGCCATGAAAACTCAATTTTAATTTGCCAGCTTGTTTAATTACCATCTCCGTCGCTTTATATTGATCACCAAACGCATGGCGAGCAATGATTATTGGCTGATTCCAACCCTTTACGAGACGAGGAATATTATTACAAATTATTGGCTCACGAAAAACAGTTCCATCTAAAATATTTCGGATAGTACCATTTGGCGATGGCCACATTTTTTTTAATTTGAATTCTTCAACTCGATTTTCATCAGGTGTAATAGTCGCACATTTAACCCCTACCCCATATTTTTTGATAGCTAAGGCTGCTTCTTTAGTAATTTGATCATCAGTAGCATCGCGTTTTTGAATAGACAAATCGTAATATTTAATGTCTATGTCTAAGAAAGGCAGAATAAGCTTATTCTTAATATTTTCCCAGATTACCCTGGTCATTTCATCGCCATCAATCTCTACAATTGGATTTGCTACTTTGATTTTCATATTATCCCTGCAATAAATATAAGTTGAATCCAATTCAATTAATTATATTAAACTGACGAAAAAGCAATAAGAAACTATTATTAGGATTTTTAAGGCAAGAAAATATTTTTAGCACCTAATTATCTAGCAACCTCTGTTGACTCAGGAGTGACATAACGTCTTCTTAAACCTGACGATGCTGTAGGACCACCAATTGGACCTACACCTGCTGCTGTTAGATCAGCAAATTTCGCACTCCTCATTCCAGCTATATCACTAGCACTCCTTGATCGAGGAAGCCTGCGATCCTGGACCGCAATTTCCGTAAACCCCTTATCAATAATTCTGTGATGAGATTGATAAAATGGTTCTTGTGCTCCATCAGCTCTGGTTACTTGGTTATTATTTTCATCAGGGTGATGATCAACTACAATTGTCATTGCCTTTGGTAAATATTTAACAATCATATTTTGAATTATTCTTATTGCGTCAGGATCAATGCCCGCAAGCACTTCATCAAGCAATAAAATCTTTGGATCCTGTAGAATTGCCCAAACAATTTTAATTTTCTTTCGTTGACCACCACTTAAAGTGGCCTTCCAGTTAGGCTGCTCTTCTTCTAGTCTATCTACTAGGTTACCTGAATCTTCACTATCAATCTTAGCTTCTCTTAACAATCCTTTAGCTCTCACAAGAATCTCTGCTTTCTTCTCAGGATCAGCTAAAAGACCTCTTACACTTTGTAAAGCTTTTACTTTTTCTTCACCAGTAAGTTCTTGGACATTAGGAGGCAAAAGTAAATTTTCAAGAAGTGTGCTATGTTCAAGAAAATAGTCATCTTGAGTTAACATCATTCTTTTTACAGCTTTACCACCAACAGTAGGATAAATAATAGTTCCACTTCCATCAATTCCATCATGTAGAGATCTATTAATTTTAGCGAGCAATGAAGATTTGCCACATCCTGACTTTCCAGAAATTACATACCTTTTGCCCATTTCAAAGGTGAATTCTGGTACAGTAACAAGAATTGGTTTGGGTCTAGAATCTGCTCCTGCTGGTCTAAGTGGGTTTTGACCAATTCTTAGCATAACATTTCTTAAAACTAACCTATTTTCAGTATGACCTTCGAAACGTAAGTTAATAGGAATACGAGCAATTGCTTGTTCTGCTCTTAAAAACTCAGTAACTCTTGTTACAGGCGCACTAAATTGTTTTATAGCTGCTTGATTTTGTTCAGACCATGAAATAAAATTATCTACATTAGCAAAATGGCCCCAAGCCGCATATATGCTATCTGATTTAATAGTTTTAGTAAAAACCTTATATCCTAAAACCAAATTTTTATAAAGCATATTTAGGTAACCATGTGTTTCTACCCAAACATTATAGGCATTCGTCAATAAATTTATTCTATCAGATAGATGGGATAATGCTTTTCTTATTTGTTGGTGTCTCACTCTAACATAATCTTGGACACCAGCACTGAAAATAGGTTTTACATTAGCATAATCATTTGCTTTAATAGCATCTGTCTTAATACCTGCAACTGTTAATTCTTCATTTAGTCTAGCAATCCTTGTAGTAAAGAGAGAAGAAATGTATTGGGTAACAACTGTATATATAACAGATATTGCAAGCAAATCTGGTATTCTAACACCTAATATTCTTACCGGAGAAGAAAAATTTAATAAAGCATTTAAAGAAAGGAAAAAGTTCTGTGCTCCTTTACTCCAATCAATTAGAAGGCTGGTACCAGAGGCAGAAATTTCTCTAACATCACCATTTAAGTTCCTTACAATTGCGTTCATTTCAGGAGAATTAGTTAAGGCCACAGAACCTGGATTTTCCCAAACTCTATTACTTAAATGCTCAACTAATTTTTTTTGAAACCAAATTTGGTAAGAAGCTGTAACATAATTATTTACAGCCCTCACAGCAAGAAAGCTTACAAGAGGTAAAGCTGTACTTAAGATTGCCGTTTGAAACGCTTGCCAATCTGCTTCAGTAGCCTCTTCTCCACCAAGTGTCTTAAAAACATAATCATCAATTGTGCCAAATTTTACCATTACATTATTACGAAGTTGGAACGAAACATAATTCCCTACAAGCGCTAAAGATAACTGACCTACAAAATGTATTGCAAAAAATCTAGGGTTTTCAATACGGCTAATAACTTGGTACATCTGCTTTCCTATTAGAATAGGAGACCACAGCATCTGATCACTAGTTACATATTCGTAAGAAGCTTTATATTTTAGCTGAGCGTATTGCACCCAAGTACGTTCTTGTGCTGGCATATTTGTACCTAATATATTTCGAATATATTTTTAACAAATTTTAATAATTTTGTCAAATACAAGATGTGTGTTTAGTATCATAATATTTTGAAAAATTATATTAAAAAGTTAACTACTAATTTTCACGATTACTAAATTTATGGAGCGGGTGATGAGATTCGAACTCACGACATTTACCTTGGCAAGGTAACGCTCTACCCCTGAGCTACACCCGCAAAATCAAATTGCACGGTGCATAATAATACAAAAAAAACTTTTTGCAAGTTATTAAGTAAGATTTTCTACAAGTATTTTACCAGCTTTATTGCGATTTGACATCCCCTCTTAATCGCTCCACTTAAAAAATGATACCCCGGCGCTTTGGTACCATCATGCCTAGTTGCAATAGCATGATGCTCCATTTCGTCATCCTTAAATTGCTTAATTTTCTGGCTTAAGGCTTTTTCTTCACTTCCTAACTGCTGTAACTGTTCTTGATAATGTTCAGAAATCGCCTCCTCAACAGCTATAGTACAAGCCATAGCTGATTCTTTACCAAGTTTAGCTGTAACTACTCCTAGGCCATACGCCATAAGATCTACTAAAGGCAAAAGTAAAGTGGGACGCACTTTCCTTGCCTTTATTTGTTGCTCAAAAAATTCTAGATGCTCTAATTCTGAATCTAACATCTCTTTAACAAGGGCTGCATCTTTATCTTTTAGTACTGCTAGCTGACCCTGATATATTCTTTTAGCAGCATATTCTCCCGCATGATCAATTCTAATGATACGGTCAATTAACCTTTTTCGTTGCGTATTCGATTGGTGCATAATGTTTTAAATATAAAGATAAAGCATTTATTATTATAAATCTTTAAACTAGTTTGTAAATTCAATATTGCAATTCATAAAATTGCCCATATGCTATAACAATAAAAGCGGGTGTGGCGGAACTGGTAGACGCGCAAGACTTAGGATCTTGTAACGCAAGTTGTGGGGGTTCAAGTCCCTTCACCCGCACCACTAGATTAATTTTTTAAAGGAGCCTTAAAGATTTATGCAAGTTCAAGAGTTGTTAAATACTAAATTAGAAAGAGAATATGCGGTTACCATCCCTGCTAAAGAAATCAATAGCAGTATAGAAGCGAAAGCAGTAGAACTTGCTAAAACTGCTAAATTAGACGGGTTTAGAGTAGGAAAAGTACCATTGTCAGTAATAAAACAACGTTACAAGGATAGCATTATTAGCGAAATTCTAGATAATTTAATAAATACCACTTCTCAACAAATCATTAGTGATAATAAATTAAAGCTAGCAACACGTCCTAATGTTAGTATTTCTAGCTTTAATGAAGGTAAAGACCTAGAGTATAAAGTTAAATTTGAATTATATCCCGAAATTCCTGAATTGGACTTTAGTCAATATTCTTTAGAAGAGTTAATTTGTGATATCCAAGATAAAGATATTGAACAGGCTCTTAGTAATTTACGCAAAGCCAAACAAGACTTAAAACCTACAGATGACAAGTCTAGTGCTAAAGAAGGTGATACCGTAGTAATTGACTTTACTGGCTATATTGATGGCAAAGAATTCGAAGGCGGAAAAGGTGAAAACTACAAACTAGAACTTGGTGCTAATCAATTTATTCCAGGGTTTGAAGCAGGATTAGTTGGTATGAAAGCAGGTAAATCTACCAAATTAGATCTTAAATTTCCTAAAGATTATGGCATGAAAGAATTTAATGGCAAAAAAGTTACTTTTGAAGTTACAGTTAAAGAAATTCTAAATGCTTCTTTACCAGAATTAAATGATGATTTTGCTAAATCTTTTGGCTTACAAACATTAGAAGAATTGAAAAAAGCGATTAAAGCTGATCTAGAAAAAAGATACGCTAAATCTACACATACTTTAATGAAAAAGGCATTATTCGATATATTAGATGAAAAAGTGACCTGTGAATTACCAAAAAGTATGGTTGAAAAAGAATTAGAGAATTTAAATAAACAACTTTCAAATAACAATCAGGAAAAAGATAAAGATTTAGATGCTGAAACTAAAAGCAAATATCAAAAAATAGCTCAAAGACGTGTTAAGCTTGGATTATTACTTTCTGAAATAGCCCAAAAAAATAAACTTTCTATTACTCAAGATGATATTAGAAACGCTATTATTAATTATGCCCAATCTATGCCTGGGCAAGAGCAGTTAGTAATAGAGTATTTTAATAAAAATCCTCAGGCAGTTGAAAATTTAAAAGGACCTATAACCGAAGATAAAGCGGTGCAGTTTATTATTAGCAAAACTAAAAATAAACCAAAACATGTCACTATAGAAAAATTATTAGAGCTCATTAAAAAGAGTGAAGAAGATAATACTATTGTATAAACCAAACTAGCATATTATTATTAAATAATATTTCTTAATCTAGGGTTATAAAAATGAATGACAAGTTATTATCTGAACAACATATGAGCCTTGTGCCTATGGTTGTGGAACAAACTAACCGAGGCGAAAGATCTTATGATATTTTCTCGCGCTTGCTTAAAGAAAGAATTGTTTTCGCAGTAGGCCCAATAGATGATGCTATGGCTACTGTGGTAGTTGCTCAATTACTTTTTTTAGAAGCTGAAAATCCTGATAAAGATATTTCTTTATATATTAATTCTCCAGGAGGGTCTGTTACTTCATCATTAGCTATGTATGACACTATGCAATACATAAAACCAAAAGTTGCAACATTATGTATCGGTATGGCTGCTTCCGGTGGCTCATTATTGCTTACTGGCGGTGCTGCTGGCATGCGCTACTCTTTACCTAACTCTAAAATTATGATTCATCAACCGCATCTTTCAGGACTTAGAGGTCAAGCAACTGATATTGAAATTCATGCCAGAGACATGATAGATACCAGAGCCAGATTAAATCGTATATATGCACATCACACTGGTCAAAACTTAGAAATTATCGAGCAAAGTATGGAGCGGGATAAATTCATGAATCCAGAGAACGCTTTAGAATTTGGGCTTATAGATAAAGTTATTGCAAAACGCGAAGAAGCCAGTCATAAATAATAAGACAACTACGTTATAAGGAATTTACCTGAATGGATAAGACAAAAAAGAATTCTCCTAAAACTATTCTAAAATGTTCATTTTGTAACAAAAGTCAACATGAAGTAAAAAAACTTGTTGCCGGCCCTTCAGTATATATTTGTAACGAATGCGTAGATTTATGCCAAGATATTATAAAAGAAGAATCTGGGAACAGTTTTAAGAAGAAAGATTCTACTGATATACCAAAACCAAGTGAAATTTGTAAAACACTTGATGAATATGTAATAGGGCAAGAAAAAGCTAAAAAAATATTATCTGTAGCAGTACATAATCATTACAAAAGGTTAAAAGCAGATTATAAAAACTCCGATGTAGAAATTTCTAAATCTAACATATTATTAATCGGCCCTACTGGATCTGGTAAAACTCTTTTAGCCCAAACTTTAGCCAAAATTATTGATGTGCCTTTCACTATGGCAGACGCCACCTCTTTGACCGAAGCTGGATATGTAGGAGAGGATGTCGAAAATATTCTTCTAAGGCTGTTACAATCGTGTAATTATAACGTTGAAAAAGCGCAAAAAGGCATTATTTACATCGACGAAATTGATAAAATTTCCCGGAAATCAGAAAATCCTTCTATTACTCGAGATGTTTCTGGTGAAGGAGTCCAGCAAGCTTTACTAAAAATAATGGAAGGAACGGTTGCCTCTGTTCCACCTCAAGGCGGACGCAAACACCCTCAACAAGAATTTATTCAAATCGATACCACTAATATACTTTTCATTTGTGGTGGAGCATTTACTGGCTTAGAAAAAATTATTGCTGCACGTAGTAAGGACGGACATGCAATAGGTTTCGGAGCCAAAGTTAAAAGTGAATCCCAATCTAATACTGATGCTCTACTACAACAAGTTGAGCCTGATGATCTAGTGAAGTTTGGTTTAATTCCAGAATTTATAGGTAGATTACCTAACGTAGCGACTTTAACTAATTTAGATGAGAAAGCATTAATTGAAATATTGTTAAAACCAAAAAATGCTTTAATTAAACAATATAAAAAACTCTTCCAAATTGAGAATGTAGAATTAGAATTCACGGATGAAGCCTTACATGAAATAGTTAAGAAGGCCTTAAAACGCAAAACCGGAGCTAGAGGCCTACGCGCTATTTTAGAAGATATATTATTAGAATCTATGTTTGAGGTTCCTAGTCATCCTTCTATTAAGAAACTAATCATAGACAAGAATACTGTACATAATAATACCCAACCACTTTATGTTTATGAAGAACCCAAGAAGAAAAAAACTTCATAACATAGAAGCATCTTTTAATTACGAAGCCCTAGGGTTATATTCGTAAAATAAAATACTTTTTTCACTGACCTTGTAATAGATAAATTTATAACCTATATTATTAAGTGTGAGAGATTTTCAAAGGTGAGAAATTTATGAATAACCAGCAATTTAACCTCTATCCATTAGTTCCATTAAGAGATATCGTACTATTTCCTAAGATGGTATCCCCATTAATAGTAGGACGGACTAAATCAATTAAAGCAATTGAAGAAGTAAATGAACTTAATTCCCCGATAGTATTTGTTACTCAAAAAAATGCTATTGTAACTGACCCTAAAACAGAAGATTTATATAAAGTAGGTGTTTTAGCTAAAATATTGCAATTATTGAAACTACAGGATGGAACATTAAAAGTCTTAGTAGAGGTTATAGAAAGAGTCACAATAGAAGAAATTATTAACTCAAAAAATTATTTTCAAGCTATTACTAATACAGTCGAGGAAAAGATTCCCGATGATATTAAGACTACTGCCTTAATGCGTTCAATTAATACCCAATTCAGCGAATATGCTAAACTAAATAACAAAATCAACTCTGAAGTACTGCATGTTCTAGAAAAAATTGATAACCCAAGCCATTTTGCTGATATTATTACTGCTAATATTTTTGTTAAAATTGAAAATAAACAAGTCTTGCTTGAAACTTTTAATGTCCAAAAAAGATTGGAGCAAATATTAGAATTAATTGAAACCGAAATAAATATACTTACTACTGAACAAAAAATTCGTTCTAATGTTAAAAAACAGATGGATAAAACCCATAAGGAATTTTTCCTTAATGAGCAATTAAAAGCTATTCATAAAGAACTTAATGAAGGAGATGATGGCAAAAGTGAGTTAGTCGAATTAGAAAGAAAAATACATAAGACTAAACTTAGTAAAGAAGCATCAAAAAAAGCCTTACAAGAATTAAAGAAACTTAAATTAACTAACTCAATGTCAGCAGAAGCTGGAGTTATTCGTAATTATTTAGAATATTTGGTTTCACTACCATGGAATAAATATACTAAGATTAAACATGATATAGTTGCCGCCCAAAAAATCCTTGATGAAGATCATTACGGATTGGAAAAAATTAAAGAACGTATTATTGAATATTTAACTGTTCAAAAGCGCACACAATCGAATAAAGGCCCTATATTATGCTTAGTCGGACCTCCAGGTGTAGGTAAAACATCTCTTGCCAAATCTATTGCTAAAGCTACAGGCAGGATGTATGCCAGACTATCTTTAGGCGGGGTACGAGATGAAGCTGAAATTAGAGGTCATAGAAGAACGTATGTTGGCGCTATGCCAGGTAAAATTATTAGCCTAATTAAAAAAGCCGAAGCTTCTAATGCTCTTATACTTTTAGATGAAATTGATAAAATGAGCTCAGATTTCCGTGGTGATCCTTCCTCAGCACTACTTGAAGTATTAGATCCTGAACAAAACAGTAAGTTTGTAGATCATTATTTAGAAGTTGAGTATGATCTTTCAAAAGTATTATTTATTGCTACTGCAAACTCTCTTAACCTTTCTAGACCACTTCTCGATAGGATGGAAGTTATAAGACTATCTGGTTATACAGAAGACGAAAAAATTCAAATAGCTAATCAATATTTGGTCAAAAAGTTATGCAAAGAGCATAAATTATCGAAAAAAGAGTTCTCTATTACGAACGATGCAATAAGAGACCTAATTCGCTATTATACTCGCGAAGCAGGAGTACGTAACCTTGAACGAGAATTAGCTAAGCTAACAAGGAAAGCTGTCCGCTTAATTGAACAAAGTAAGATTAAGTCTTTAAAAGTTACATCCAAAAACTTACATGCCTATGCCGGTGTAAAAAAGTTTGATTATGGTGAATCAGAAAGCGAAAATCTCGTTGGAATCACCACAGGATTAGCTTATACAGAAGTTGGTGGAGATTTGCTGGCTATTGAAGCCGTCTCTTTACCGGGCAAGGGTTTAATTAAAACTACTGGTAAATTAGGTGAAGTAATGCAGGAATCTGCACAAACAGCCTATAGTTACTTTAAGTCTAATTCTTTAAAATATGGTGTGACCCCGCCACAGTATACTAAAAAAGATATACATATCCATGTACCTGAAGGCGCAACTCCTAAAGACGGACCATCAGCTGGTATTGCTATGTTTACTTCTATAGTATCAGTAATGACAGGCATTCCTGTGGACAAAACTGTAGCTATGACCGGTGAAATTACCTTAAGAGGACGAGTATTACCTATTGGAGGATTGAAAGAAAAACTCCTTGCAGCTTTGAGAGGGGGCATCAAAACCGTGCTTATCCCAGCTAAAAACGTAAAAGATCTTGAAGAAATGCCTAAGAACATTACCGAAAATCTTGAAATTATACCAGTAAAAACTGCCGATGAAGTGATAAAGCGTGCTCTTACTGCCACATTTTCTCCAGTAGAATGGTCAGAAATAAGCACAGTAAAGCCGATTATTATAGAAAATGATGAAAATGAGATAGTAACACATTGACATCATCCCCCATTTAAGGAAAGATAGTTGGTAGAAGCTTGTTTATAGGAATAAGTTTCGTTTTATTTGGATATAAAATATGCTCGCATATTTTAAAATTAATAACTTTAATTATGGTCTATCAAATGAATAAAAATGAACTCGTAACTAAAATGTCAGAAATCTCTGGTTTGACAAAAGTTGATTGTAACAAAGCACTTGATTCTTTTATCGAAGCAGTAATGAAAGCTGTAAAAGCTAAAAAACAAGTTCGCTTAGTTGGTTTTGGTACTTTCTACGCTCTTCTCAGAAAAGCATCTGAAGGCTTTAATCCAAGAACAAGAGCTAAAATTCGTATTCCAGCTTCTAACCGTCCAAAATTCAGAGCTGGTAAACAATTCATTGATACTGTTAACTAATAATATTAGTAACTTTACTCATAATAAAGTAGTTACCCTTTAAGGGAACTGCTTTATTATGTTGTATAGTACTTAGAAGCTGGTAGATTTGCTACCTTTAATAATATTCTAGCCTTATTAAAATTCTTTAAAAAAATACTGGATTATTTGGTATAAATCGCCTATATACTATCGTAGTCTAATATAACTATTAGGGCGATTAGCTCAGTTGGTAGAGCGCCTCGTTTACACCGAGATTGTCGGCAGTTCGAATCTGTCATCGCCCACCATAAATTTAACCCGCATAAATAAAATTTAAATACTGATCATATTGAAACAAAGAAAGTAATGTACGTAATGGGTTATATTGCACACTCGATAACTTACTATCCTGATTTAAAATATGTTCTGCTAATTGATGAGCTTCTAGTAATAAATCACGATGATATTCTAAATCTGCGGTTCTAAATTGTGGCATGCCGCTTTGTTTTAATCCTAAAATATCCCCTCCTCCACGTAATTGCAAATCTTGTTCAGCAATGTAAAAACCATCATTTGACGCACGCATAGTTTGTAAACGAGATTTAGCGGTTTGACTTAACACTTTACCAAATAATAATATACAATCAGATTTCTTACTTCCACGCCCTACCCTACCACGCAATTGATGTAGTTGGGCTAAACCAAACCTCTCTGCATTCTCAATAATTAATAATGTGGCTTCAGGAATATTAATACCGACTTCAATTACAGTTGTTGCTATTAAAATCTTAGTTTTTCCTGAAGCAAAATCGTCCATAGCCGCATCTTTATCGGCATTAGATAATTTACCATGAATTAACCCTATTAGTTTAGGATCAAAAAACTTACATAGATAATCATACCTATCCATTACAGCTGAAATATCACTGTTATTTCCAATATTTGGAGAATCGTCTTCAGTTACTATTTCAATCATAGGACAAACCCAAAACACCTTCTCATCCATTTTTATTTTGCGATTAATTAATTCAGCAATCTCAGCTACTCTACTAATTGAAATAGTGCTAGTCTGGATAGGGAGTCTGCCTTCAGGCTTGTCTGGTAGTATGGATATATCCATATCGCCATAAGCTGTTAACGCCAAAGTCCGAGGAATTGGTGTAGCACTCATCACTAAGACATCACTATTAGCACCTTTATTCATTAAGGAAAGCCTTTGTTCTACCCCAAAACGATGCTGTTCATCAATTACAATTAGTTGTAAATCATGAAATTCTACTCCTTTTTGGAAAATTGCATGAGTTCCAACCAAGATGTTAATTTTATTTTGCTTTAAATCGTCAAGCAATTTAGTGCGTTGAGCCTTTTTAGTATTGCCCGTTAATAAAACTACTTCTATTCCCAAATCTCCAACTACTTGTTGTATCCATTTAAAATGTTGATTAGCTAAAATATCAGTAGGCACCATTAGTGCGGCTTGTTTATTGGCGCTTACCACATTTAGCATTGCACAAAGTGCTACCAACGTTTTACCACTACCAACATCACCTTGTAACAATCTCATCATTCGATTAGGAAGAGCTTGATCTTGATCAATCTCTTTTAAAGCTTTCTGTTGTCCCTCTGTTAAGGTAAAGCCAAGCTTTTTCAAAACTTTATCACGCAAAGTATGATTAATTGCAATAGAATGCCCTTTAGAAAAGTAATCTTTATTTCTTCTTATAAGTTTAAGGGTCAATTGGCTAGCTAATAGCTCATCAAATGCAATTCTTTGTTTATATGGAGAATTAGGATCAAGATCTTGGTTGTTATTAGGATAATGGATCTTATTTAATGATTCTAACCAACCTAACCATTTATGTTTAGCTAATATTTCGGTAGGTAACCACTCAGGAAAATTTGGAATTAAAGTCAAGGAATGATTAACTAAATTACTTATCTGTTTAGATGTTATAGCATAAGTAAGAGGATACTTAACTTCGATATTTTTAATGGTTTGATCTGATAAATAGATTTCAGGATGAGCTATTTGATACTCACCTAAACCTGCCTGCTCAAGTTTACCAGATACTATATATTTATTTCCTATAACTAATTTATTAATAATGTAATGTGGGATAAAATTAAAATAAACTAAAGAAAGATGGTTTCGACCATCATAGGTTAGTATTTTAGTAATTTTTTTACGACTACGAGTAAAAGACTTAGAAATATTTTGGATTTCCACCTCTACTACCACTAGGCTTTTTGAAGACAATTTAGATAAATCTGGATAAAATTCACGTTTGATTATTTCATAAGGAAAATGTAAAAGCAGATCAATAACTCTTGAACAATTTAATCTCTCTAATGCTGCAAAAGTTTTTTCTCCCACTGATGGGAGGTTTGAACTAGATACAAACAATTGATGCAAATTTTCTAAGGACATTAATTACATTTAAATACACCCTTACGAGTTGTGTTTAAAATACTCTTTTAATTTTGATTCTACTAAAGGCGATACAAAACCTGATACATCACCTTTTAATCTAGCAAATTCTTTAACTATCCTAGAAGCAATAAACTGAGTTTTTTCTGTAGCTGGAAGAAAAATTGTTTGAATATCTGGGGCTACTTTAGAATTCATTGCTGATAATTGAAACTCATATTCAAAATCAGAAACTGCTCTTAATCCACGAATAATTAAGTTAGAATTTTGCTCACGGACAAAATCCACTAATAATCCTCTGAAAGAAGTAGCTCGTATTTTTTTATGTAATGGCAATTGTTTAACAATAGATTGTATATCATGTTCTATAAATTCTACTCTTTCGGTAACAGAAAAAACAGGCTGTTTATGTACATCTTCTGCTACTGCAACCACTAATTCATCAACTACCGCTATTGCTTTCTTAATAACATCAATATGTCCATTAGTGATCGGATCGAAGGTTCCTGGATATACTCCTATTATTTTAGACTTCATCTTTATTCACTTTGTATATTGCTCTGATCATCATTTTCACTAGAAGTTGTGATATCTTGAGCGTCATTTTCTTCTCCCGTAATATCTTCTTCACTACGCTCTGAAATTAATGCAGCTGAAACTATCACTTCCCCTTCTGAAGTTCTAAACAACGTTACACCTTGCGTATTACGACCGGTAACTCTTATACCTTCTACTGGGCATCTAATTAAAGTGCCTTGTTTTGAAATAAGCATGATTTGATCATTGTCAGTGACTGGGAAGCTTGACACAACATTACCATTTCGCACTGAAGTAACTATATTCATAATACCTTGGCCACCACGGTTGGTCACTCTATACTCATAAGCTGAAGTACGTTTACCGTAACCATTTTCAGTAATAGTTAAAATAAATTCTTCATCATTAATAAGCTTAGCAATTTCCTCTTTAGGCAATTCATTCGTAATATTATTTAATAGTTTTTCTGCCTTTTCTTCATCAGCATAGGCAATCTTTACCCTTGTTTCTAACGGGATTTTTAAATATTTTTCTCTAACAGCCATATCTATCTCAGCACCATGTAAAATTGACATAGATATTACTTCATCATCCTGAGTAAGCTTCATACCTCTAACCCCATCTGATGTACGGCTTTTAAATACGCGCACAGCTTCTAATGGGAATCTGATACACTTCCCTTTTTTCGATGCTAATAGAATATGACTCTTTTCTTTACAAATATTCACCCCTATTAACTTATCATCCTCTTCTACTCTAATTGCAATCTTACCATTAGATTGAATACTATGGAAATCAGTTAAATCATTACGTCTAATATTCCCTTTAGCAGTAGCAAACACTATAAACATATCATTCCATAATTCTTCATCTTCTGGAAGTGCCATAATCTTGGTGATTTTTTCATTAGCAGCTAATGGGAAAATATTTACCAACGCCCTACCTTTAGCCTGAGCAGTAGCTAATGGCAATTTATATACCTTCATTTTGTAAACTTTACCCGTATTCGAAAAGAATAATATCGGCATATGAGTATTGGCTATAAATAACTCAGTTGTGAAATCTTCTTCATGCATACTAAGGCCTGAACGTCCCTTACCACCTCTTCTTTGTGCGCGGTAAGTAGAAAGAGGAACCCTCTTAATATATCCCCCATGAGTTACGGTAACTACCATATCTTCTTTTTTGATTAAGTCTTCCACATCTTGTTCAAACTCATTAAGTTCAATTTGTGTACGCCTTGGGGTAGCAAATTCTGCCTTAACTTCTAATAACTCATGTTCTAAAATACTTAATAATTTTTCTCTAGAACCAAGAATGGATAGATATTCTGTAATTTCAGCAGCTAATTCTTTTAATTCTTCAGATATTTTACTATGTTCAATACCTGTTAAACGTTGTAAGCGCATTTCAAGAATAGCTTTAGTTTGCTCTTCTGTAAATTTGCACAATCCATCGTCTGTTAGAATATTATTTCTATCATCAACTAACTCAATTAAACTACGCACTACCTCTGCTTGCCAAGATTTAGCCATTAACCTTTCTTTTGCAACAGCAGGATCAGATGAAGATTTAATAATAGCAATTACTTCATCAATATTTGATACAGCAATATATAAACCTATTAATATATGAGCTTTATTACGCGCTTTCTGTAAGAGAAACACTGTTCTTCTAGTAACAACTTCTTCTCTAAAAGTAATAAATGCTTTAATTACGTCTAAAACATTCATTACTTGTGGCTTATCATCATTTAAAGCCAACATGTTAACCCCAAAAGAAGTTTGGAGTGGAGTATAAGTATATAATTGATTAAGCACTACCTCTGCTACTGCGTCTTTACGTATTTCAACAACAACCCTAACACCTGATTTATCTGATTCGTCCCTAATGTCAGATATACCTTCAATTTTCTTATCTCGTACCATTTCGGCAATTTTTTCAACCATTCTGGCTTTATTCACCATATACGGAATTTCAGTAATAATAATTGCCTGTTTCTTATCGCTTACATCTTCAATATTTGCTCTGCCCCGCATAATAACTGAACCACGTCCAGTAGTAACTGCAGATTTAATCCCACTAGTACCAAGAATGATACCGGCTGTTGGAAAATCTGGCCCTTTAACTACTTCTAATAAATCTTGGCAAGTAATGTCATGATTTTTAATATATAAGCAACAAGCATCTATAATTTCACCTAGATTGTGAGGAGGAATATTAGTTGCCATACCAACAGCAATACCTCCAGAGCCATTTACCAACAAATTAGGAAATTTTGCAGGTAAAACTTTAGGCTCTTGCTCAGATCCATCATAATTGTCTCTAAAATCTACGGTATCACGTTCTATATCTTCAAGAAGAGTATGTGTAACCTTAGCTAACCTAGATTCAGTATAACGCATAGCAGCTGCACTATCACCGTCCATTGAACCAAAGTTACCTTGACCATCGATTAAAGGTAATCTCATAGAGAAATCTTGAGCCATACGCACCAAAGAATCATAAATAGCAGCATCCCCGTGTGGGTGATACTTACCCATAACCTCACCAACTATTCTTGCAGATTTACGATATGGCTTATTATAATCGCAACCAGATTCATTCATTGCATATAAAATACGTCTATGAACCGGTTTTAATCCATCGCGAACATCAGGTATGGCCCTACTTACGATCACGCTCATAGCATAATCGAGATAGGATTTTTTCATTTCATCTTCGATACTAATTGGGGTAAATTCACCAGGATTATAAACTTTCGACATTCTCTCTCAGCTTCATTAGGTTTAAACAATATTATATAGATACAATTACAATAAGTTAATATTAATCGCAATCAAATATTTGACTTAATCCACAGAGTATTTATATTTAGTAGCATATATTAAATAATAATAAATCTATGAACTCCGTAACCTTACTTTCTACTTGGACATTATATAAAAAAGAAGTGTTACGCTTTTTAAAAGTATATCACCAAACTTTATTATCGCCAGTAGTTTCAGCTTTAACTTTCCTTTTTATATTTTCTTTGTCTTTAGAAGGACGCATTCATGACATAAATGGCGTGCCTTTTATAATATTTGTAGCATCTGGCTTAATCATTATGTCTATTACTCAAAATGCTTTTTCTAACCCTTCTTCCAGCTTAATAATGAGTAAAGTAATGGGCACTATTATAGATTATATAATCCCACCCATACCCATTAATGGGTTTATTATTGCTTATATAGGTGCAGGAGTAACAAGAGGGATAATGGTAGGTGTTATGGTTTATATAGCTTTATCTTTCTTTGTAGACCTTTATATTTATGATTATTTTATACTTATTTTTTTCACTTTATTAGCTACTATTTTACTCTCTCTAATTGGCATTATAACATCAATAGTTTCTAATAGTTTTGATCAAGTTGCAGCTATTACCACTTATGTTGTTACGCCTCTCTCCTTTTTATCTGGCACTTTTTATTCAATAAAGAACTTACCACCTCTTTTAATCAAAATTGATAATTTTAATCCGTTTTTTTATATGATAGATGGTTTTAGATACGGGATGCTTGGAATAAAAGATAGCTCTCCTTTTATAGGAGCTGGTTACTTAATTTTTATAATTATTATCTGTTATAGCGTTTTGTATTTAATGCTAAGAAAAGGATATAAAATTAAGAGCTAAATAAATGAGGAAGGATGAAACCTTCCTCATTTGTTTTAACCTTAATTATTGTCCATCAGTAACATCTGGAGCCTCACCAGCTGGGGTAACAAGTGGAATTTGAGCCCCATCCGCCTCAACTTGAACTGCGTCAACTCTTACAGCTGGTTCCCCTCTACTTTCTACGTCAGCAGCAATATCTGCAGTGTGACTAGCTTGACGTGCAGCTTCTAGATTTTGCTGTCTAATTTCTTCTACACGTTGACCATCTAAAGGAGTCTCAGGACCAGGTTTTACAAAAAGAGGTATTGACCCTCCTAATCGAGCTGCAAGCTCGTCAGCTCTTTTCGCAGCGTTATGGGCAACTTCTGCATCATATTCAGCCTTTTGCAATTTGGCATTATACTCCTGCAACGCAGCGTCAGCTTCAGCTCTGTCTTGAGCAGCTTTATTCCCTGCTTGAGCTGTAAGTTGTCTAGCTTCAAAAAAAGCCTTTAAATCTAGAGCATGTTGCGCTTTTTCTTGTTGGAGTTTAGCATTAACCTCTGCTTCGTCAGCTTCTCTCAATGCTCTATTTTCTTCCTGCTTTGCCTTTGTATAGAATTCATTGAATTGTAATATTTGCTTTTCGAAATCTCCCAACAACTTATATTTAGTTGCATTATTATCTTGTTGTAACTGTTCTGCAGCTAATTTTCTCTGAGCAGCTTCGGTTCTTGTTCTATTTATATTGGCAAGCGCTTCTTCTGCTAATTTATTTGCTCGAGCAACCTGCTCCTCTGGGCTTAATGGGTGAACCACTGTAGTATTAGGTATCACTGCTGAACTTAATTGCGCTAATTGTTCTGCAGTAAGATTAGCTGCTATTGGAGCAGGTGGAACACTTACACTTGGATCGGAAGTTTGCACTGCTGGAGTTGAAGATACAGTTGGATTTTCATTCGCCATAATTTACCTCTTTAATTAATTAGTTAAAAACAATTTATTATTAAAATTTAAACTTTTTAATAACCTTAAAGAACGGTCAATTTAATGGTAAACTAATTTTAATTCCCATGTCAAACCATTTATTTAAAAATTCTAAGTTTATATTTTTGAATTTAACTAACTGGTAAAAGATTTGTAATAATCAAAGCAAAAAATTATGATATAAACAAAGAAATACTAATCTTAAATTAATAATTATTAATCTAATGAAAAATTTTTAGTTTAGCCCAGTTGCAGACTCAAAAATTTGCACATATATGCCTACAAGCTCTTTAGCGCACTCATCTAAATGCAATGAAAAATTATCTACTATACACATAGCATGTTCAAAGTCACCTCTGCCTTTACAACTAGACACAACCTTAGCATACGCACATGGCTCACTAAGTTTTCGTATACCAACCATGTAGCTTCTTACTGCTTCCATAAAATTTACTTTATCTATACATCCTTTTTCCATTCTAAATTTGTCGAAGTACATGGCTCAACTTGCCAAGTACTGACTTCGTCAGCATTAATTATCACCTGCTGCATGGGTAATGCATCGTCAAAACAAATAGGACTTTGGGGCTGCGTAATTACCAAAGCTTTTGAATTATCTACTGGTTCTAAAGTTTCCAATTGCCAATCCATATTACGCGGCTCAAAGAATGGTAAACGTGTAGAGAAATCTACATCTAACCTCAAACTTCGGAAAAGTAAAATAGATAATATATTCCATGAAAAATGTCCCACAGGTATTAACGATCTTCCAGATACTTCAGTAGTCAAGTTATAGCTTTCTATCTTTCCAGCCTCAAGCAATAAACTAGGTTCAGATTTCAAACTTGTATTGTAAGGAACTTCTTGGTTCATAGTCGTAAGGCAAAGGTCTTGACCCATCCCTCGAACAAAGTGAGTATCATATGATAATAATTGCAATGCAGAGGTATATATCGATATATTAGGTAAATATAAAGTTTGCACTACGCTATTATCTACATTGGATATGATCCTAAGAAAAGAGCTCGAGTCTGATGGAACATCAGATAGGGTATTAGGTAAAGTACTAAGCACTAAAGGCTGGACTTGTGCAGAGTTATTAATTTCAGCTTCATGTGTAGTTTTTTGAATTAACTGTGCTTGTTCTGGTTCTTCAGCTTCAGCCTTTTTAGCTGCAGCCTCTCTTTCTAATCTTTCCTGTTCTAACCTATTTGCTTCTTCTCTAGCTAATCTGTCTCGCTCTACTTTCTCAGCTTCAGCTTTTTTAACTGCAGCTTCTCTTTCTAATCTTTCCTGTTCTAACCTACTCGCTTCTTCTCTAGCTAATCTGTCTCGCTCTGCTT
>JAGVLN010000004.1 GCA_020049805.1 Rickettsiales bacterium | reverse complement strand
GCATATGTACCTCAAGAGCCAAGAATTTTTACAGGAAATTTTAAAGAAAATGTTGAATTTGGTATGGTTGGTGCCAGCGAGCAAGATATAATAAAAGCATTGAAAGATGCTAATCTATATGATGAGGTTCAAAGAGATTTTCCTAATGGTATTTATTCTTCTGTGGGAATAAGCGGGAATAAATTATCTTATGGTCAAAAGCAGCGATTAGAGATAGCCAGAGCATTTTTAAAGAAGCCAAAGATATTGCTACTTGATGAAGCTACCAGTAATTTAGATAGTAAAAATGAACAAGAAATTGTTGAAGCTATAAATAAATTAATGCTGGGTAAGACAACAATTATTGTAACTCATAGATTGAGTATATTAAAAAATATTAATAAAGTTATTGTAATAAATGAAGGAAAAATAGTTGATATAGATACCCATGAGAATTTGCTAAAAAAAGGTGGATTATATTATCAGCTATACTTAGCTGGAAGCTAGATATTTAAATGTTTTGTCATCAATTGGCAATTTTTTACAATCTTTGCTAATAAATTACCTAATCATTATAAGATAAAGTTGCACTAAACGATAATATTATGTTAATCTCATAGTAAGAATAGCTATTAGTTATAAAACATTACGATGCCATTTTTTTCAAAATTAAATAGAAAAGATAGTGATAAAGCAGTAGAGGTATCGACTGGTGAGAATATTCGTGCTCAAGAAGACTCTTCAGTAAGTGAAGCGCGTAATTGGTATTCAGACCGATATGAATCTTTATTAGTTCAACGAAACATATTATTTATCATTTCAATCGTAGCGATATTTACCTCATTATTTTCTGCTTTTGTAGTTATGAAAGTTTCACTAAGCAAAACTGTAATACCTATGCTTGTAGAAGTAGAAGATAAAACTGGTTATACAAATATAGTTAATCCGCGTGATAGAGATGTATGGACATCTGATAAGGCATTAAATGAATATTTTCTATTAAAATATTTAAACTCCAGAGAAACCTACAATTCTATGACGTATTATTATAATTATTATACAATTGTTAGGTTATTATCCTCTAACGGGGTCTATAGGCAATTTATTCAATCTATAGCTGGTCAAGCTAGCCCAATTACAAGATATGGCTCTAATATGAACACAACTTTAAAAATTAGGTCCATTCAATATCTTCCTACAGAAGCTGGCGATCAAACTGTACAAATAAGATTTACTGTTTTTGAAAGTACAGGAGGGAAATATTATAATAAAATTGTAAATATAACTTATAATTTTGTTCAGATGCAGCTAACTTTTGATGAAAGAATGATTAATCCTTTAGGTTTTCAAATTAAGTCTTATTCGGTAGCAGATGATGTTGACGTCACTTCGTAACAAAATTTTATTAATAGTTTTAATGCTATTTAATGTAACTGCATTTGCAGAGATACCAATTGCAACTGATAATAGGATTAAAACATATGTATATAATCAAAATGATATATATCTTGTATTAATGGAAAGTGGATTTCAAACAAGTATTGAATTTGCTAATGGTGAACAAATTCAAACATTATCACTTGGAAATTCTTATGCTTGGTCTATTACACCAGTATCTAATAGGTTATTTATCAAGCCATTAGAAAATAATATCAGAACGAATATGACAGTAATAACGAATTATAGAACATATCAGTTTGATTTAGTTTCTAAAGATGAGAATGATTCAGATATCGATATAGCTTATGTTGTTAGGTTTTATTATCCGAAAAAAGATGCGTAGATTATTATGAGTGATAAAAAAAACGACTTAATTAAAAATTTACCTTTAGAGAAAGGACATATTGGTAAAACGCGAATTTACAATCCTGCTGATAAGTCTGATACTGCATCCCCTTCTGGGGATATCAATGATCATTTAAAAAATATGGCGCAGCAAACGGAAACGGGGAAAGTAGCAGGAGAAGAAGAACATAATGAGAATGATCCTGAAAAAGCTGAAATAGATTATGGTTTATCAGCTGTAGCACAAAATCCAAAGCAAAGCATTATTACTATGATAATAATAGTTTTGATTATTGGTGGTTTAGCATATTATTTCTTCTTTAGAACAACTACCCCTAAAAAACAAACTAGTGATATTATTCCAATTCAACCGGCCGATCAGTATTCTCAGCCGGTCAATATACCTTCTATACCAAGTGTACCTGTACCGCCGACACCTACACAAGATTTTAGCCAACCTTCTACTGTTACTCCGCCGGTGCAAAGTAAACCTGTAGAACCTAAAAAAGATGCGCCTACGCCACCACAGCCAACATTAACGCCTCATGCACCAGTATTGACACAAGAAGCAGTTAATGCGCAACAATCTGCGGCACAAAGGTTAAAGGCTAATATTATGGTAAAGCAAGGTTCGGTGACAGCTGATTCAAAAAATAAAAATGCTAATCCACTTGCTGCTCAAGGTATATTTATTCCTGAACAAACTAGTGCTACTCAACAACAAGTTACCCAAGTGGGAGAAATGTCAACTTTAATTGCGCAAGGAAAAGTAATTGATGCAGTACTTGAATCATCAATTATTTCTTACTACCCAGGGCCGGTAAGAGCATTGACAACTAGAGATGTATTTTCTGAACAAGGAAATAATGTTTTAGTTCCTAAGGGATCAAGATTAATTGGTACTTTTGTAAGTGGATATGTTCCTGGCCAAGATCGGATCATGATTACATGGAATAGATTAATTATGCCAAGTGGCTATGATATTGCCATTGACTCACCGTCAGCTGATCCAGAAGGTATATTGGGTACCCAAGGAGATGTTAATACGCAATTTGCTCAAATCATTGCTAATGCAGCTTTAGTCAGTGCTTTAAATATAGCATTTACTAAAGTAGCAAGTAATGCAACAAATTCAAACTCAGCTACAAGTACTTCAGCGTCTGTTTCTTCTGGGACAACTCAAACGGTTACTACTCAAACTCCAACTCAAGCTGCAATAGCACAAGCAGGTCAGAATTTCGGACAAACCTTACAAAATTATGCTCAACAAAACTTTGTAACTAAACCTTATATATCAATACCACATGGTACTAGAGTAAATATTTTTGTTAATAAAGATTTATTGTTCCCGCAGAATATGGCAAATGGGGTAAATGTTGTAAAATGAGTAATTATGCAGCATTAGAAACATACTTACTCCCATTTCATGCAATTTTTGCAGATGATAATGTTTCTGAAATTTCGGTAAATGTACCCGGTGAAGTTTGGATAGAACGACATGGTGACATGTTTCAAGAAAAGATTCCTGAACTTGATTATGAGCATCTTATTGGGTTAGGAAGGTTAGTCGCTCAGTCAACAGATCAAATAGTCAGTGAAGAACGACCTTTATTATCTGCTTCGTTGCCCAATGGGTATCGTATTCAAATTGTATTTCCTCCGGCTTGTGAAGTAGGTTCAGTTGCGATGTCAATTCGTAAAGGTTCAATGATGAATCTTACACTTGATAAATATAAAGAAATGGGAGCTTTTTCTCATACTAGTACGGAAGAAGTAGTTGATCCTAATAACAAAATTTTGAATGATTATTTGCAAGCAAGTAACATAAAAGATTTTATAAAAATGGCAATTAAATGTAAAAAAAATATTATAATAAGTGGTGGTACTTCTACAGGTAAAACTACTTTTACAAATGCCTGTTTATTAGAAATACCACACGAGGAAAGACTAATTACCTGTGAAGATGCACGGGAGATTGTTTTGCCTAACCATAAAAATAGAGTGCATTTATTGGCTTCGAAAGGAGGGCAAGGGTTAGCAAAAGTTACGATTCAAGATTTAATAGAAGCTTGTTTAAGGCTTAGGCCAGATAGAATTATTGTTGGTGAATTAAGAGGGCAAGAAGCATTTAGTTTTCTTAGAGCTATTAATACTGGTCATCCTGGGTCAATTTCAACTTTACATGCAGATACTCCAGAAATGGCTTTAGAGCAGTTAAAATTAATGGTGATGCAGGCTGGATTAGGAATGCCTCCAGATGAAATTAAGACATATATTTTGCATGTAATAGATATTGTAGTGCAGTTAAAAAGAGGAGAAAAGGGTGTTCGTTATGTATCTGAAATTTATTTTAGACATGATCCGAAAAGGAAAGGTTTTCAGGTAAAAGATAATTAATATGTTATTAGAACTAAAAAATACTCTTGTATGGACATTTATATCAATTTTAGTAGTTGCAGCGGCAACAATTGCAACGGTTAATTTATTTATTTTTCTCACATACGGAGCCAAATATGTACAAATAGCAGATTTTGGCGATGAGTATTTCAACCGCAATTGGTCTTCGATTACTTATTATTTTGGGCAAGTTTCTTATTATATAGGATGGATGATAGCAAATAAAGTATTGGTATCTGTAGAAGCTAATAATTTTTATGTGCTTAAATTATTTGGCATACCAGCACTTATTTATGGAGGATTACTTGTAGCGGTAATTATAAAATTTAATGATTTTGCTTCAATTGAATTTTTTAAGAAAAAAGAAAAGATCCATGGAGATGCTAGATGGGCGACGCAAGAGGATATAAAAAAAGCTGGGTTAAGAGCAAAAAGTGGGATGCTTTTAGGAATAGATTCTCATGGCTATTTCATTGCTTCAGGATTCCAACATGCTTTGCTTTTCGCGCCTACTGGTTCTGGTAAAGGTGTCGGGTTTGTTATTCCGAATTTACTTTTTTGGGAAGAATCATGTGTAGTACATGATATCAAGCTCGAAAACTATGACCTTACAAGTGGATGGCGTGCAAAAGTAGGTCATAAATGTTTTGTTTGGTCGCCAGCTGATCCTGATGGTCATACCCATTGTTATAATC
>JAGVLN010000010.1 GCA_020049805.1 Rickettsiales bacterium | reverse complement strand
GCCACACTGGGACTGAGACACGGCCCAGACTCCTACGGGAGGCAGCAGTGGGGAATATTGGACAATGGGCGAAAGCCTGATCCAGCAATGCCGCGTGAACGATGAAGGCCTTAGGGTTGTAAAGTTCTTTCGGTGGGGAAGATAATGACGGTACCCACATAAGAAGCTCCGGCTAACTCCGTGCCAGCAGCCGCGGTAATACGGAGGGAGCTAGCGTTGTTCGGAATTACTGGGCGTAAAGAGTGCGTAGGCGGCTAATTAAGTTGGGAGTGAAATCCCAGGGCTCAACCCTGGAATTGCTTTCAAAACTGGTTAGCTAGAGGACGATAGAGGATGGTGGAATTCCTAGTGTAGAGGTGAAATTCTTAGATATTAGGAGGAACATCGGAGGCGAAGGCGACCATCTGGGTCGTATCTGACGCTGATGCACGAAAGCGTGGGGAGCAAACAGGATTAGATACCCTGGTAGTCCACGCTGTAAACGATGAGTGCTTGATATCGGGATTTATTTCCGGTGTCGGAGCTAACGCGTTAAGCACTCCGCCTGGGGAGTAAGGTCGCAAGATTAAAACTCAAAGGAATTGACGGGGGCCCGCACAAGCGGTGGAGCATGCGGTTTAATTCGATGTTACACGAAAAACCTTACCAACTTTTGACATAGTGGTCGCGGAGAACAGAGATGTTTTCCTTCAGTTAGGCTGGACCACATACAGGTGTTGCATGGCTGTCGTCAGCTCGTGTCGTGAGATGTTGGGTTAAGTCCCGCAACGAGCGCAACCCTCATCCTTAGTTGCCAGCGAGTAATGTCGGGAACTCTAAGGAAACTGCCGGTGATAAGCCGGAGGAAGGTGGGGATGAAGTCAAGTCATCATGGCCCTTACAGGTTGGGCTACACGCGTGCTACAATGGCAGTGACAAAAGGATGCTAAAGGGTGACCTGGAGCAAATCCTAAAAAGCTGTCTCAGTTCGGATTGTACTCTGCAACTCGAGTACATGAAGTCGGAATCGCTAGTAATCGCGGATCAGCATGCCGCGGTGAATACGTTCACGGGCCTTGTACACACTGCCCGTCACGCCATGGGAGTTGGTTTTACTTGAAGCTGGTGAGCTAACCGCAAGGAAGCAGCCAACCACAGTAGAGTCAGCGACTGGGGTGAAGTCGTAACAAGGTAGCCGTAGGGGAACCTGCGGCTGGATTACCTCCTTTCAAAGACTAAATGAAGATAAGCTTTCGAGCATATCTTCCAGTCATACTATTTTGACGCATCACTACCTTTGTACCATTACTTAAATTTACAGTTTGTTTCTTAAATTATTCAATAATCTTATTTTAATTACGCAATGATTATCGGGCTTGAGAGTAAAAGTCTCTGTATGATTTTATAATGTCGGCATGATAATCTGTATAAGATTCCATACTGACTTTTCCCATTCTTTTACATATTTGGTGTGTTCTTCTAAATCTCTAGCCTTGACGACATCGTTTACTGTTAACCAGTTGGGGTTATTAATTTGTAAGATAGGAGGCCAGTCTTTTTTTATTTTAGTAGCGTCTTTAAGGAATTTTAATATATAATTAGTATCTAATTTTCTAATAAAACATAGATATAAAGATATTAAATGCAAATTTGCTGATTGTCTTGCTCTACGATCCTGTTGATTGCCAATGTGTTGAGCAGCAATAGCTATCTACTGTAATGCGATGTGCTTTAAAATATTCTTTATTGCTAAATTCTTTGTCCAATATTATTCCATATATATGCCAGCAACTCGAAATAGCGCCAATATAAGGGGGAGGAGGATTTTATCTGTAGGTTTTAAAAATTCCCCTAAGCATCTGGTGCATCTACGATATCATCCATAATTTATTCTCACATGTATGCCACCATAATAAACGTTACTAATCTGCGTAATAAGATTACGAGCAATTGATCAACTACAGATTATCTTAAGGCTAGAATTAAGCTAGCCACTTATCATTTACAGGGCGTCTGATGCAAGGAGTAGCAGTGTCGCTATATTGATTATCTACGCAAGGGCTTTTTATAACACGTGGTTTAGTTACGCAGCCTAAATTTAAAGCTAATAAACTAACAAGAAGAATATATTTTATCATTTTCACAATAGTTCTCCATTTGACACTTCTATTACTTAAATAATGCTATAAAAGCTTATTACTTGTCAAAAACTTAATTTAATTTACCGTGGCAATGCTTGAATTTTTTTCCAGAACCACATGGGCATGCTTCATTTCTTCCAACTTTCGCCCATTTTGTTACTTCTGCTGATTTTTCAAGCAATGCTGGGTCAACTCTACTTTTGTAAGAAGTTAATTTAGGCTCAAAGTTATTTGATAACATTGATTCAGGTTTATTATGTTCAGTATCTATGGACATATGGCTCAATCTAGTAATATATAATTCACGTAAATTCGTAAGTAAATCTGAGAAACGAGTAAATGCTTCCTTTTTATACTCATTAAGAGGATCACGTTGTCCATAAGCACGAAGGTAAATACCTTGTCTTAAATGATCTAGAGATAATAAATGGTCCTTCCATAATTGATCAACGGTCATTAGTAAAATTCTTTGTTCAGCAAGTTTAAATATTTCTTCTCCGAATTTTTCTTTTTTGTTTTCCAGCAATTGTTCTATAAAGCTATCTAAATGAGCTACAAGATGTTTGGATTCAAAATTATCTGAGTTTAGAAGTGAGTCAATTTCACAATCACTATTATATATATAATGCAACTTTTTTTTCAGACCTTCTATATCCCAATTTTCTTTATAAGTTTTTTCTGGGATGAAATGCTCTGCCAAATCATTGTTAAGTTGAGTATACATATCAGTAACAATATCATGTACTTCTGAAGAAGACATAATTTCTAATCTTTGTTCATAAATGATTTTTCTTTGATCATTCATTACATCATCAAATCTTAATAAATTTTTTCTAATGTCATAATTACGAGCTTCAACCTTTTGTTGGGCCTTTTCGATAGTGCGGCTAATCATCGGGTGAAAAATAGATTCACCATCTTTTAAGCCAAGAGTTTTTAATAAATTAGATATTTTTTGTGAAGCGAAGATTCGCATTAGATCATCTTCTAATGATAGATAGAATTTAGTACGACCAGGATCTCCCATCCTACCAGATCGTCCTCTCAGCTGATTATCAATTCTTCTACTTTCATGCCTTTCTGTGCCAATTACTAATAAACCACCAGCTTCAATTACGCTTTTTTTATCTTGGTTAACCTTTTCTTTAATTTTTTTCGATTCTTTACTTATTGCTTCTTGATTAGTAATTGCTAAATCTTTAATTAACATATCGGGGTTACCGCCTAACATGATATCTGTACCGCGTCCGGCCATATTAGTTGCAATTGTTACCGCACCTGGCCTACCAGCTTGAGCTATGATATGTGCTTCTTGCTCATGATATTTAGCATTTAGTACGTTATGCTTAATGCCCTTTTTCTTGAGCATGGAAGACAAATATTCTGATTTTTCTATACTAACAGTACCAACTAGGATAGGTTGTTGTTTTTTATGACTTTTTTCTATTTCTTTGATAATAGCGTCATATTTTTCTTGAGCAGTACGATATATCTCATCTTCTTCATCAATTCTGGTAATTGGATTGTTAGTTGGTATGGATACTACTTCCAGGTTGTAGATATCTCTGAATTCATTAGCTTCGGTCATAGCTGTACCAGTCATTCCTGATAATTTTGGATATAGCCTAAAATAATTTTGAAAAGTAATTGAAGCTAAAGTCTGATTTTCGTTTTGAATCGGGACTGATTCTTTAGCTTCAAGAGCTTGATGTAAGCCCTCAGAAAACCTTCTTCCTTCCATTATTCTTCCAGTGAATTCGTCGACTATTAATACTTGATTATCTTTAACCATGTAATCAACATTTTTATTGAATAATTTATGTGCTTTTAACGCTTGATTAACATGATGAATAATGTTGACATTTTCTATATCATAAAGGCTAGAATTTGGAGAGATTAATTTAGTTTCAGTAAGTAATTTTTCAATATGATTAATACCATTATCATTTAATCCTACTGTACGTGATTTTTCATCAATATCGTAATCATCTTTCTTTAATTTAGGTATTATTTTATCAATTTTATAATATAGCTCCGAATTATCTTCAGTTGGTCCAGAAATAATAAGAGGAGTTCTCGCTTCGTCAATTAAGATAGAATCTACTTCATCAATAATAGCATAATTAAACGGTCTTTGAGCTACATGCTGTAAGGAATATTTCATGTTGTCCCTTAGATAGTCAAATCCTAATTCATTATTGGTACAATGAGTAATATCGCAATTATATGCTTCTTTTCTTTCTTCATCACTGACGCCACTTATTATACAGCCTACAGATAACCCTAAAAATTTATATATTTGTCCTACCCATTCAGTGTCACGATTAGCTAGGTAGTCATTTACTGTAATGATATGCACACCTTTTTTTGTTAGGGCATTTAAATATGCTGGTAAAGTTGCTACTAGGGTTTTACCTTCTCCAGTTTTCATTTCTGAAATCATCCCTTTATGTAAGGCAATGCCTCCCATAAGTTGTACATCATAATGTCGTAATCCCAATACCCTTTTTGAGGCCTCTCTTACTAAGGCGAAAGCTTCAGGCAAGATATCATCCAATGAAGAACCATTTGCTAGTTTATTTTGAAGTATTTCTGTATATTCTTTTAATTCTTTATCTGTTAAAGGTATAAAATCCTTTTCTAGATCATTTATCTTAGAAACAATTTTTTCGAAGGACCTTAAGTGTCTATCATTTATAGTGCCAAATACTTTTTGTAATAATCGTTTTAACATAAAAATTCCATTGAGTTACTTTAGAGACATATATATCATGTTGATTAGAACAGATAAAGATATAGATGAATTTTTCTTTACCTATAAATTTTATTTGTGCATTATTTAAAAAATTACTTAAATTAATAATAATTAGTAGGTGTAAGAATCATGAGTAAAAGTTTTTTTATTTCTTTATTAGCAGGTATATTATTAGCTTTTAATGCCACAGCAGATAATGATAGGATTGTAGCTCAATATGATGGTAAATCTCTTCACAAATCTGAAGTGACAGAACGTTTAAAATTTCTTTTAGGTGGTGTTTTACCTGATAATAAAAAAGATTTTGATGATCTTGATCCTAATACTAAACAAACAATAATCCAAGAAATGGTGCAGCAAAAAGTATTAGAAGATGCTGTTAATAAATCTCAAATCAAAAACAGCAAGCTTTTTCAACAGCAAGTAGAAGAAGCTCAAAAGAAAGCGGTTTTAGATGTGTATTTACAGAATTATATAAAACGTCATATGAATGAATCTATGATTAAAGTCGAATATAATAATTACGTGAATACGTTGAAAGATAGCCCAGAGGTGAAAATTAGCCATATTTTAGTTCCTACCGAAGAGGAAGCAAAGAAAGTTTTGACTGAAATTAAAGAAGGCAAATCATTTGATGCTTTAGCTAAACAGTATTCTACTGATCAATCTACTAAAGATCGTGGAGGAGAAATTGGTTATATTAGTAAAGGTCAAACTTTCCCAACGATAGAGAAAGCTGCTTATAATCTTAAAGTTGGTGAAGTTTCTGAGCCACTTAAAACTCAAGTGGGTTGGCATATTATTAAAGTATTAGATATTAAAAAACAACAGATACCTTCTTATGATGCTATCAAACCTCAATTAGAGCAACAAACGGCTTATAAATTGATTAATGAGTATATGCAAAAATTAATTCAAGAAGCAAAGGTTAAATTATTTATTAATAAATCTGACGATCAAAATAAATAATAATTAGACTTTAAATTATAAAAAGCTCTTACCTAATGTGTAAGAGCTTTTTGTTTCTGGTTCTTTAATAATAAGATGCATATTAACGATGGTATAGAAAATAGAGCTGAAATTATAAAAAAGCTTGTCCATCCAGCTTCAACAGCAACTATGCCTGAAGTAGAACCGAGTAAGGCACGGCTCAGTCCAGAGATTGAAATTAAAATTGCATAATGTGTTGCCGTAAATTTTTTGTGACTACATAAAGAGCTCATATAATTAATAAGGGCTATATTAGATACGCCGGCACAGAAACTTTCAATGCAAATTACTATCGTTAAAAGTTCGTCATTACCAGGATGAGCAATTAGCGAAATAAAAAGTAAGTTAGTAATAGCAGCTAATAATTCAGCAATTAATAAGTTTTTTAATAAGTTATATTTTTTGATTAAGTAACCACCAGCAAATGTACCAGCAATAGTAGCAATCATCCCAATACTTCTAGAAATACCTGCAATATCAAGCTTTGAATATCCCATTTCCATTAAAAAAGGGATGAGCATAGTGTCAACGTAGTTATCGCTTACTTTATAAAAGCTAATTACGAGTAAAATGAGATAAAATTTTGGTATCTTAAATATTAAGCTAAAAGGAATAGAAACATTTTCTCTAAACCAATGCTTGAGATTTACATGATGTGCTGGTATGTGCTCTCTTTCATCGGTAGAATAAAAAACTACAATCATGCAAGGAATAATACAACTTGCAATAATGATAAATACCCATTTCCATTCCATAAAAGAAGATAAATATAATCCGAAAGCTCCTGAGATTAAGAATCCTATTCTAAATCCCAATACATTAAAGGAATTAATATCGCTATTTTTTTTTGTGGTTAGTAATTCAATTCTATATGCTTCCATAGCAATATCATAAGTAGCAGCTAAAAAGGCTGTTATAAATGCCATGAGACATACTAAATACAAATGAGCTTTAATATCAATCAATCCCATCGTAATAATCGAAATTATAAGGCATATTTGTGTGGTAATTAGCCAACTTTTTCTTTGACCAAAATGATACGCAAAAGGTTTTATGTGAAGGCTATCGACTAGAGGTGACCATAAATATTTAAATGAATAGGGCAATGTGCGTAAAGATAAAAAGCCAATCATTGCTAATTCAATATTATTATCAGCTAAATAAGCAGTAAATGTAGAAACTAGTAGGGCATAACTCAAGCCACTATTGATACCAATAACTGATGAAGTAAATAAATGCCTAGAAATTTTTTTACTCATTAATAATTTTTATATTTATATTATTATAATATAATAAGTGCAGGCTGGTGGCAAGTAAGGAGGAGAATTTAATACTCATATTACTAATATTCTACTTTCATAAAATATAACCCATGGGCAGGAGCAGTTATACCGGATGAACTTCGATCTTTTGCGCCTAACATTAACTTTATATCTTCTGGTTCATATTTGCCAATGCCAACCATCTGTAGAGTTCCAGTTATATTACGCACCATATGATGTAAAAAAGATTTAGCGCAAAAATCTAGCATTATTAAATCCTGCTCTTTATTTATTGTAATAAATTCTAAAGTTTTAATTGGAGATAGAGATTGGCAATGTATGGTACGGAAGCTAGTAAAATCATGCGTACCCTCTAAAAACTGAGCGGCAATTTTCATTTGATTTAAATTAAGAGGTTTTTTTACATGCCAGTAACGATTTCTATTCAAGGCTAAAGGGCTATATCGATTATTAATTATATAACGGTAGTAACGTTTTTTGGCTGAGAATCTAGCATGAAAACCATTATCTACTGTTTCAGCATTAGTTATAACTATTTTATGAGGGCGTAAATGAAAATTAATCGCATTAATTATAGTATTAGCAGGATAAATTTTGCTTAAATCAAAATGAGCAACCTGGCCTAAAGCATGTACTCCAGTATCAGTTCTTCCTGCTGCTATTACAGTAATTTCTTCGCTAGTAAAGGCATAAATAGCTTTTTCAATGCATTGTTGTATAGATAATGAGGAAGGTTGCTTTTGCCACCCTGAAAATGCAGTACCATCATACTCAATGATAATTTTATAACGTTGCATTTTTATTCCAAAATTGTTCCGGCTTCTATTTTATTACCACGTAAAAAATCCAATAATTCTAAAATATTACGTCCAGGTTTTTGCAATTTTAAAGGTTGTAAGATACCTTGTTTACATTGTATATGCAACTTGTCATTGATTATGGTACCGCTAGATGAGTTGCAGGAGGTTTCAGAAATAACTCTTGCTTCAAGAATCTTTACCAATTCCCCTTGGTAACGAAAAAAACACCCTGGCCAAGGATTTAATGCACGAATCATCCTATCTATTTCATTAGCTGATTGCTGCCAATTAATAATAGATTCTTCTTTTGATAATTTTTTAGCATAAGTAATGCCATTTTCAGATTGTGGTTTAGGGATAATATTTTGATAATTGTCTAGAACCTTTACTGTTAATAGAGCTCCAATAGCTGCTAATTTCTTATATAGTTCTACAGTGGTAATGTGATTATCTATACTAACTCTTTCTGTTAATAAAATATCTCCTGTATCTAGCCCTGAGTCCATTTTCATAATGCACACACCAGTTTCTGAATCGCCAGCTAATACTGTTCTTTCAATTGGCGCTGCACCACGCCACCGAGGTAACAATGATGGATGGACATTAATGCATCCATAAGGGCATAATTCTAAAACTGCTTTAGGTAAAATATGCCCATATGCTGCTACAACAATTATATCAGCTTTCAAACTAGCTAAGCTTTCTATTACTTTTTCATCTTTTAGAGTATTAGGGTGAGCTACAGGTATGTTTAAAATGTTAGCTAGATTATGAACTGGAGAAATATTAATGTTATGTCCTCTTCCAGATTTAGAAGGGGGCTTAGTGTAAACTTGTACTACTTTATGAGAAGAGTCAAAAATAGCTTGTAATGTAGGAACTGAAAATTCAGGCGTTCCCATAAAAATTACTTTCATTTGTGGTACAGTTTTTTATATTTTGCGAGCTTTTTTAGAATGAAGTCTTTTTTCATCTTAGAGACGTAGTCTAATTGAGTTATGCCATTAAGATGGTCAATTTCATGTTGAATGCCAGTTGCAACCCATCCATCTGCAAGAAATTCTTGTTCTTTACCATAATAATCTAGAAACTTTACTTTTACATTTTCTGGTCTAGTGATTTCTACTGGCGATCCAGGGAAAGATAAACAACCCTCTTTCCTTGTACATTTCTGGTCAGAAAAATAGGTAATTTCTGGGTTGACCATAAAAATAGGTTCATGTTCTCTTTGAATATAAGTGGTTGGATCAAAAATCAATATTCTTTTTAAAACTCCAACTTGGACAGCAGCAAGTCCACCACCATTTTCTGCATACATGGTTTCAAGCATATCATCCATGAATTTGCGTATATCATCATTGACATCGGGTACGTATTCTGACACCTGGTTCAATATTGGATCTGGCGCTATTATTAAAGTAAGTCTTGCCATCTTGGTAAATGATTTTAGTTACTACAAGTCTAAATTTTCCTAGAAATTCTAGATATTATTTCATTTTTAGGTAATAAGGACATAATTTCAAATACACTTATTGAAGCTGTTTTCCCAGTAATTAGGGCACGAAGCACTTGCATAATTTGATTTAATTTCATATCCTTAGCGATTATATACTGTTTTATTGATTCTTCAATGACAGTTTTATCCCAAGACGGTAAATCATTTAATAAATTTATTATATCTTCTAGCCAAGTCAAATTGCTATTTTTTATAATCTCTAAGGCATCAGACTCGATAACAATAGGGTGACTAATGATAAGGAACAGGCTGTTATCAGCTAATTCATTTAATGTTTTAGCGCGCAGTTTTAAACTATCCATAGCTTTATTTAAAAGCGATGTTTTTTCCTCATTAATGAGAGTATGTTTGTTAAGTATAGGAATAATTAGCTCTATTAGCTTTTGGTTGTTAGAGTGCTTAATATAATGCGCATTAACATTATTCATTTTAGCAAAATCTAATCTAGCAGGTGCTTTATTTACGTCTATTATATCGAACCATTCAATTGCTTGCTGTTCTGAAATGATCTCATCATTGCCATGGCTCCAACCTAATCTTAGTAAATAATTATTTAGCGCTTCTGGCAAGTAGCCCATTTCTTGGTAAGCATCAATTCCAAGCGCACCATGCCTTTTTGAAAGTTTTGCTCCATCCATACCATGGATCAAAGGAATATGTGCAAATTTAGGTACTGGCCAATCCATAGCTTGATATAATAAAATTTGTTTAGCCGTATTACTTAAATGATCATCACCCCTTATAACATGAGTGATATGCATGTCATGATCATCAACTACGCAGGCGAGCATATAAACTGGACTTTCATCTGAGCGTAATAAAACCAAGTCATCTATCTGGGTGTTAGAAATTTCTACTTTACCTTGGACTAAATCATTAATAATAGTTTTACCTTCATTTGGAACCTTTAATCTAACAACCGGCTTATTGGTGCCAGTATAGGTATCAGGCAAAAGATCTCGCCACTTACTTCTAAAAGCAGAATTTTTAAACTTTTCTTTTTGTATTTGTAATTCTTCAGCAGTGTCAAAACAGTAATAAGCTTTACCTCTTTTTACTAATTCTAAAGCTATCTCTATATGGCGGTCTTCTCTTTTACTTTGAAAAACAATATCACTGTCATGTTTTAAGTTTAACCAATTTAGCCCTTTAATAATGGCTTCTATAGCTTCATGAGTTGAACGTGCTTTATCTGTATCTTCAATTCTAAGAAGAAATTTGCCATTATTGTGTTTAGCATATAAATAATTGAATAAAGCAGTCCTAGCGCTGCCAATGTGTAAGAAACCTGTAGGAGAAGGAGCAAATCTAGTTATAATGGTCATATGTTATTTAATAAAAATTCATAAAGTTTGTTAACAATGCGTTCTTGATGGCTCATATAGCCAATAATTATAGTAATAATTAATGTGATAATTGAAGTCATAAAAACTTTTTTCACAAGGTGAGTGTTTTTTGGAGCACTATCAGCGTGCCCAGGATTTTTATTTTTTTCGACCTCAATACCAATAGGTAATGCTATAAAGAATACTACCCACCATACTAATCCGAAAGTGAAACAAAGAGATAAAAAATCCATAAATTTGTAAAATAATTAAATCATGTGTCTTGCATTATTATATGACAAACAATATAATCCTTGCCAAGGAATATTTCATTATAAATTTTTGTATTAGGTCGAGTTTTATGTTTTTTAAGCTTCTTAGTTTTTTATCTTCTGATATGGCAATTGATTTAGGAACAGCAAATACCTTAGTTTATGTTAAGGAAAGAGGCGTAGTATTGAATGAGCCATCAGTTGTGGCAATGTTGAGGAATAATGGTACAGTTAAACCTTATGCATTTGGCCATGAAGCGAAGGTAATGTTAGGAAGAACGCCGGCGGATATTGAAGCAATAAGGCCATTAAAAGATGGGGTTATTGCTGATTTTACTGGTTCAGAAGAAATGATTAAGCATTTTATCCGGGCTGTTCATAATCGTCGAACATTTACTGGTCCGTTGATTATTGTTTGTGTACCTTCAGGATCTACGCCTGTTGAAAGAAGAGCTATTCAAGAAGCTGCTGAAAGTGCTGGTGCTAGAGAAGTGTTCTTAATTGAAGAACCAATGGCCGCTGCAATTGGAGCCGGATTACCAGTAACAGAACCTACAGGTTCTCTAATTGTTGATATTGGAGGTGGTACTACTGAAGTTGGTGTGCTTTCCTTAGGGGGAATAGTTTATGCTCGTTCAGTAAGAGTAGGTGGAGACAAAATGGATGAAGCTATTATTTCTTATATTAGACGTCATCATAATTTATTAATTGGTGAATCTACAGCTGAAAAAATCAAAAAAGAAATAGGAAGCGCTTGTGCTCCAAGCAAAGGTGAAGGTCGTACTATGGAAATACGCGGGCGTGATCTAGTTAATGGTCTACCAAAAGAAATTACTCTGACAGAACAACAAATAGCTGAAAGTTTAGCTGATCCAGTAAATCAAATTATTGATGCTGTGCGTATTGCTTTAGAATGCACTCCTCCAGAATTATCTTCTGATATAGCTGATAAAGGGATAGTAATGACTGGCGGCGGAGCATTACTAAGTAACCTCGACAAAGTATTAAGTAAAGCAACTAAATTACCAGTAATTGTTGCTGAAGATGCCCTTTCTTGTGTAGCTCTTGGTTGTGGTAAAGTTCTTGAAAATATGTCAACATTCAAACATGTATTATTTAAACAAGATTAATTTTCTTGGTTTTAAGCATTGAAGATTTTATATTTTTTTAAAAAGATTATCAGATATTGGCTCGCTATTATATTGGTTATAGGCGGGATACTGTTACTTTATAGTCGTAATAATAATTTCATAAAATCCTGGGAAATCTCTGTTTTAGAAGTAAGTAAGCCCATAATGATTGTATCCTCTTTAGCTATGGATTATCTGAGTGATGTCCGTGCCAACATTACTGATTTTATTAGTCTTAGTAATAAATACAAAGCATTGAAGTTAGAAAATGAATTGTTGAAAGATAATATAATGATGTTACAACAGCTGTTTTTTGAAAATGAAGAATTACGCAAACTTAATAAGCTGGTTCTGCCTAAAGCAGAAAAAGTAGTTACTACTAGAATAATAAATCAATTTGATAGTGCTTATTCTAGCTCTGCAATAATTTTAGCAGGAGAAAAGCAACATGTAAAAGTTGGGCAAATAGTAGTGAATGGGGATGGGGTTGTAGGTAAGGTAATTATTGTAGGAAAGCAAATTTCTCGAGTATTATTACTTACCGATGCTGCTTCTAAAATCCCAGTATTTTTTCCTCGTACTAAGGAACATGCTATTGTAGTTGGGAATAATCATAATTTATTGGTAAATTATTTAACGCAAAATCCAGAAATTATAGTTGGGGACTTAGCTGTTACCTCAGGAGATGGTATGTTTTTTCCATATGGTATGCCAATAGGGGTGATAAGTGAAATTACTAGCAAAAAGGTAGTAGTTAAGCCTTTTTATGATCAGAATAAATTAGAACTAGTAGCAGTTTTGAATTATTGAACAGCACAGCCACCACCTTTTCCTGCAAGGCCATCACCATCGTGAGCTACAGTACCAGCTAAATGAAGTTTTGGTATATCTAAGTGGAATGTGAGTACTCCACCGGCGCCACCATGAGTCTCATTTGCCCCATGATGATGAGCTGCAGCAGCACCTCCTCCCATTTCTGGGGAATCGCCAATAGGTCTTGTATGGGTTGTTGCTAAAAAGGTTAAGGTGGATTCAAGGGTATATGTTGCGCTTGCTCCAGTATCAGGATCTGTATATTCTATAGTAGGAGGAATAGTAAATGTTTTTCCATATTTAGCATTATATTGGTCAATAGTTGCTTTGAATTTGCGAAAAGCAGCTATTATTGCTGGGTCTGTTGGTATATTATCTGCTCTATGAAAAGCTAGTGCCTCCAGTATTGCATTAATTCCATTTTGTATTTGATTTTTATAATCTCCTAATTCATGAGGTTTGTATTTTTTAGCTATATCTATTCTATTTTGATAGCCTTCTAGGAATAATACTAACCCAGCATTAAGTTTTTCTATTTCTGCTTTAGATGGCATTTTTCTTCCTTAGATTGAATTTATTTTATAAAATTAAATAGTAATATAATACAAAATATTGTTTTCGCCAAGAATTTTTATTTACTAAAATATACTATGTGGGGTTTTCTGATAAGGTTTTGAGGGCGTGGGAGTAGGATTAGTTGTATATGGTGTTGTGTTTTCAAGAATGTTAGCTAATATTTTTTCAGGCGTGCTTCGCAGTTGTGATCTTAATTTTGTATAATATTTATATTCTTCATCGTGATTAAGACCAGCTTTTTCTATAGCTTCTCTCATTGATTCAGTACCTAATAGTTGATGTATATGCTCAACTTTATTAAGCACTTTGACTTGGCTTTTAGCAATGTTATCTAACAATGTAGTATGCCTCATTACTTCAGGATGAGATTCATCACCATGGATAAGAAGCTTTCTTGCTCTTTCTTGTCTTATAGGAGTGGTTTGTGCTTCTGTAGGCAACAGTTCGATAACTCTATGAAATTCTTCTCGTTCTGCAGTGTGGCGTGTTGCAAAATCAGCAGCTTCTTCTTTTGTTATTTCTACGCCTTCATTAATCTTTTTTACTAATTGTGCGTTTCTTTTTGTACTTTCCTTAACGTCTTCCCTATCTAAGTAAGCATTAATTTTTATAAGGTTAGCAGTAATTTCTACTTCTAGACGTAGAATATCAGGATTAGCTTTTTGGGAAGTACTTGTAGCATATAATGCTACAGTGGATTCAAAATCGTTAATTTTAGTCTTACATAATGATTCAATTTTATCTGCGCTTAAATCTCCAGGTAAAAATTCCTGTGGTATGCCGCCAGCAATAGAAAAATATTTTGCTTTTAATGCTTCAATTGCTTCTTTAGTCGTTGCATTACGTATCTCGCCTGCTAAGTCTTTGAGAGTATTGATTTCTCTTGAGTATGGTCTTTCATCTGTCATGCTAAGCACCTAAATATGAGTCATTTATATTTTTACTATATCATAAGTTTCCTTAATAAAAGGTTAAATATTTTGATAATTTAAGTTTCATAAATAATAAAATGCTTTATGTTGTTAATTATATTTTGAGGTTGATTAAAGGGGGAGTTATGCCTAATTTTACTACTCTTACTAGTATGGTAAATACAATAAGAATTTCTTTTTCAGGATTATGGGTTGGCCGCACTCATGAGGAAGAAGATCCTGGCCTGGTTATGGTTGAAAGAGAGATAAGACCGGCGTCAAAATTTGCAGTAGTTGGTGGATTGACTATGGGGCCACCAACTTTAGTTGAACTTAGAGATGATCCAGAATTAGTAGAAGAGAATGATGTATGTTGTTCAGGTTGTATAATCTCTAGCTTCTGGTAAATAAAAATTTATGCTATATATAATTTAATTGCAAAATAGGTCAGAGCTATTGCACATAGCCGTTCTACCAATTTTTTATTTTTATAAAAAAATTCTCGCATGATGTGACGTGAAAATAAAAATACTACCAATGAATACCAAGTTGTTACTAGTAAAAAAATAACCAAGGCATAAATAAACATATCCATATATGCTTCATTATTATTTATAATTTGTGAAAATAAAGAAAAATAAAAAATGGTGATATAAGGATTAAGAAGATCTATATAAAATCCATTTAGAAAGCAATTTTTAAAGGTGCTGCCTAAAGCATTTTGATTATCCACTTTCTTATTTACCCAAGAAGATTTAAGCAATTTAAAAGCAAGCCAAAGTATGTAAATTACACCAGCTGTTTTTATAAATTCAAAAAATTGAGGGTAATTATAGTAAAACTTATATGACCCAAACATCGCAAATACAACATGAATTGTAATAGCAAATGTAACACCAAATGCAGTTGCCAATCCGAATTTCATTCCTTTATTCATTGAAACATCAGAAATTAGATAGAAATTTAATCCTGGTACAACCATCACAATACCATTTGTTATAAGAATTTTAATAATATTTTCGATCATAATTTGTACTAATTAATGATGTAATATATTATGATTTGTTGAGTCTACAGACTCTATAGGGTTTAGTGGTTCTTCCAGTAAATCATTTTCTTCAGCTTGTTCTAGCTTTTTAATGTTTTGATATACAGGTATAATAAAGCTGAAAGTAGATCCCATGCCATTTTTATTATTTTCAGCCCAAATTTTGCCATTATGCAATTTAATGATTTCACGACAAATTGCCAGTCCTAGCCCAGTACCACCACTCATATTTCTAGTGCGACTGCTTTCAATAAATGGTTCAAAAATTGCTTCTAATTCATCTTCTGGAATACCAATGCTTTCATCAACCAGCTTAAATAAATAAGCTTTTTGTTTATTACCTAATCCATCTTTAATAAAGCTTTTTTGTAAGGTAGCAGTAACATTTGTATTAGCCTTGCTATAACGAATAGCATTAGCAAATAAATTACGTAATACTTGTGTAATACGATGACTATCGGCGTAAATAAAAGCTTTACCTAAATTTTTATGCTCAAAATGTAAATTAATTTTTTTCTCTAACATATAAAGCTGATTACACTCATTAATTATGTTAGTAACCATCTTAATAAAATCTTCTTTTTCAGGATCTAAATTAATTTTTCCAAGATCTAAACGAGACATATCAAGCATATTATTCACAAAAGAAAATAGACGTTTGGCATTTTGTGCTACCATACTTGCATATTTAAAACGTTGTTCAGTATTGTATTTTTTCCAGTTAAGTACTAGCGCATCTGAAATACTAGTAATACCTTGAATTGGTGTGCGTACTTCATGACTTAAGTTATTTAAAACTCGTTTTCTTAAAGTAAGGGCATTTTCTAGTTTACCTAAGGTTTTATTTAATTCTTTAGTACGTTCTTGTACTTTTTCTTCAAGTTGGAGATTTAGATCATCTTTGGCTTTTAACTTATAATTCTCAAAAATTTCTCTATTTCTAGAGAAAAGAGTGCCTAGAATAAAGGTAAAGATAATCATATAAAAGAATAATGCGCTATATTCATTTGAGACATTTAAAATTAAGGGGTTACCTGATGCTACATATGATATTATTCCTAAAGAGGTTCCTGTTATAGTTATAATGATACACATTAACCAGTCTACTAGCAAAATCAATATCAATAATGCTAAGCTAGTATTCATTAGCCAACCAAGTGATAAATGATTTTGTAAAATCATATAAGTTGCAAAAACAGGTATAGTTACTGTTATGGTAATATACCAATAAAGAGGCAGCCAAATTTTTAGTTTTTTTGGCCATTTATTTTTTAATACTAAACCTAAAGGTAAAATAGTTGCTAATAATCTTAAGAATAAATTATCTGTTGCAGTTTGATCAGCAAAGATTTTATATATGTAGGCAGTTGGATGATTGATAACGCTAAATATGCCATATGTTAAATATTGTGCACCAGAAGCTGCAACCCTTTTGTTGCACCAATCATTAAGTCTTTTAAAAAACAAACTTATTTTTTTTGGCATATATAAGTTACCATTCTATTTGAAGAATTAAGTTTATCAATTAAATGTAATTTATTTTCTATAAGAATTCTTTGAATTTCAGAGCTATGAAATTTTTTGGCTTGACCTACATATAGTAAAGAATCCTTTTTAATTAAAATTTCTTGATTTAATATCTTAATAAATTGATCAAATTCAGCTTTGAACATTAGTTTTACAGTTGTTGTTCCTTCATCCCAATGAAAAATATGTTTAAATCCTTTTTCATAATCAACATTAGTAAAATTACTGGCGGCATACTGTAATATATTTGTAGAAAGTTTAGAGGTATATTCATTGAAATAGGCTTTTTCTAAAGAAACAGGATCTTGGTTAGTATCCACGGAAAAAATAAACTTATCATTTTCACTCAATGCTTCTGAAATAGACTTAAAGAAAAGATTAACAAATTTAGAGTTAAAATTACCTAATGTGCTTCCCAACATAAAAAAAGCTTTTGGGCTATTTTCGACCGCGAAATCTTTTTGAGTTAAATTAACTACATTTTTTACTATAGTTCCAGTTCTTAAAAAGGGAAAATATTTTTTAGTACAATTAATGGCTTGTTCGGCAAAGTCTCCACAAAAATCTATTGCATAGTAGGATTGTGGGCATTGTAAAGTCAATAATATGGGCAACATTTTATTAACAAAAGGTGTTTCTGAACCTGGGCCAATTTCAAAAATATTAACGTTCCCACCTAAATATAAAGCGAATTTATCTAAATGGTTATGGATAATATTAGTTTCTTCTTTGCATAAATAATAATCAGTGCATTTTCTGGCTAATTGATCATAATAATCATTATCAGACAAATAGGCATATTTCATCATATCAACTGATGCAGAGCCTGAAAAGAAATTTATGTAATCTGTTATTATTGGATCAGTAGTTGGTTTATAACTGACATTTACAGATTTTACTAATTCATCAATTGAAGGGGTATAAACGGGTGTAGTATAGATTAGGTCTGGATAGCTCAGTTGTTTTACCATGTGCCTTTTCTACTTCAAATTGCAAAAGTTAATAAAAACTTGGTATAAATATTTAGTAACTATTACCAAATATCTTTAAGTAGATATAATCTATATGTTATATAGATTAAGTATTACTTAATCTATATCTACATACTCTTATTTTTAATGAAGTCAATAAAAATGTAGAAAAACGGATAAAATAAGGGCTGTCTATCCGTATTTATTACTGATAAGTAAAAATTTTAATTACAAATTTACTTCACGTGAGGGTTGAATTCGCTTCTTAAACAAATGCTTAATACGATACCATAGGTTTTTAGGCATAGGAGTTTTATCAAAACTGTATGGTTTACCTGATATTGCTTCATAAGCTTTTATACATCCAGGTATTACTTCTTGATAATATACTTTGTAAAGATCACGCATGAAGACGCTCATCACATCATGCCCCCATTTATTTACCTGCTGAGGTACACGGGCTACAGCCTCAACACACGCAATTGCTTCTTCTATTTGCTTATTTTCACTTTTATATACATCAGCTTGTGGAGCTAGGTTAAATAAATTATCTTGAATCATTGCTTCAATCATGATTCCAGGGTACTCATCATTAAAGAATTTACATAAAAATTTCATACCATTTTGTTTTATCTTTCTTCTAAAAGAAATTCTGTAAAAAAAGATTTTTATTTTAGTTTGTAGCACAATAACGCCGCTGCTTTTATTTTTCTTAAAAAATTTTAATGCTGTTTCTTCAGTTACTAATTTTGTTAATCCAAAATCTTTTAATTTAGCATAAATAGCTTTGCTATACTCAATATCTTTTAATCTACCAATTCTAACATGCTCTTTAGCTTTAGTAGCGCCTAAATCAGCTGAATATCTTGATATTTGCCTGCCATGTTTATCACGCATGATATCAGAGTAATGTCCAGTTTCTTGGCCACCGATAACTATTAATCTAGCAATAGCTGGCCAACCATCGCCATATATTGCTTCTTTATCAGAATTTGGTACCAAAGGGTTGCCTCCACATGAGATGAAAACTGCTGTGGCCATACCATCAGTACTTTGCATGCCACTATTTTCGCCAGAGCTGCGCCAGTTGGTAATATCGAGCATATCGCCAATATTATAAGAATGAGAAACGAAAACTTCGGTATTTTCTTGTAATATTAGCATTATTACTACTGGGTGAGCAGTTTGAACCACTAATCTAGCTAATTTCATTTCTTCTTCTAATGAAATTTTTTGATATTTACTCAGTTCAGAGCGCAATATGGTAATATATTCTGTAACTTTGCGTCTTAGACTCTCACCAGCATATTGATTGGCAAGATGTTGACTAATGATTCTTTTGGTTTTAGGCAATAATTTGGGATCATACAGTTCTCTAACGCTGAACATCATACTAATGCCTAAAGAAGGTACGTAAAATCTAGCAAAATTTACTTTACTATAATCTGCATCTATTCTAAACCTTCCTGAATTAACAAGCTGCCAGGCCAGATTTTCTTGACCGACTAACATTTCTTCCTTTTCTAAACCAGGAATGAAATTGAGGATATGGTAAATATTGCTGCCCATATTACTAACAATAAAAGTTAATTATAATAGCTATAAATATAGCATATTTAGATTAACATAAAATTAATTAGTTATGTAAGTTATTGCTTGCGAGAATAATATGATCACCGTTTTTAGCTAATGCTTGCTCAACAGTTTTTTTATGGTTTTTAAAGTTCGCTAGCTCTTTTCCAGTCAATTTTTTTACAGGAATAGATTTAATTGATAATGGATTAATATGTTTACCCTTTACTAATACTTCATAATGCAAATGCGGCCCAGTAGAACGGCCGGTTGTACCGACGTAAGCAATTATTTGACCCTGTTTTATTGCTGAACCTTTTTTCAATCCTGAAGCAAAAGATCTAGCATGGGCATAAGCTGTAGATAATTCACCGTTATGTCTAATTCTAATATATTTACCATAAGCTCCCTTAATACCTATTTCTTCTACCACACCATTACCTGCTGCATAAATAGGTGTTCCAATAGGAGCAGCAAAATCTATACCAGTATGCATTTTAGAATAGCCAAGTATAGGGTGTTTACGCATACCAAATTTTGATGATATTTTAGTAACTGGAATAGGAGTCTTAAGCAATGATCTGCGCATCGTTGTATAGTCATCACTTATAAACTCATCTGAGCCATCTTGTAAGGTGTAACGATAAATTTTATGCTCTACGCCGCTTAAATTTAAGGAAGAAAATAAAACTTTTCCGTGATGAGATAATTTTCCATCTTCGGTATTAAATGTCTCAAGGAGTATGTTTAAAGTGTCATTTGGCTGAATATCACGTTGAAAATCTACGCTGTAACTATAGGCATTAATTGCTTCTATTATTGCCTTTTCAGGTATACCAGCTTTTTTTGCTGCTCCAAAAATACTTGAATCTATGGTGGCTGACAATTTTACTATATTTTTAGTTAAGGGAATAAAAATTTCCTTTAATTTAAAAGTTTCATCATCACGATAAATTTCAATTTTTCTTTCGGCATCAAGTTTTAAAGAAATGGATTGTAAAATTTTATAATCATCCTCCATAGTGTAATAAACACGCAGTACTTGACCAATTTGCAATTTTCTTAAATCATATATTGTCGAGGTAATATCAATTATTTGATTAATTTCTTGCTCTGAAATAGAAAATAAACTTAAAATGCTACCTAAAGTATCACCGCTTCGAATGGTAATTTTTGTTTCTTCTAAATTATTGGTGGTAGGAATTGCATTTGGGTATTGAAGTTTAGAATCTGGGTAATAAAAAGCAATACCTATTGCTAATATAGCTAATAATGTAAGCAAACTAAAAACTTTGACATATAGTCGGTATATTTTAAAATTTAAAGCTATGATATCGGTTTTTAGTGGTAGACCTTGCATTATTTATTTATTTTCCTCAAAAACATTATACCCTAGGCTGAGTCACACTTGCCTTTAATATTCATTATATTTTATAAATATAATAGTTTCTCGAAATAAAAAGCAAGTCAATATATTTTCGAATAATTTATTCTAAGCGTGACTTATATGTAACAATGCTCAATCCGAGAATTCCTATTATCATGCCCAAAGGTATCACAGAGATGCCGTACATATAGGCATCATTTATGCTATGGTCATTAGAAGTATAGTCAATAATAAATCCTATAATTGGGTGGTATATGAAACCAAATATCATAAAAGTCATATTAGCTATGCTTATAGCAATATCTCCTAATTTTTTCTCTACAGAATGGACTATAACTGTAAATATTAGTATATAAAAAGATGAGCCCCAACCAGTTAAAAACAATGATATACATATTATAAAGTAATTTAATTCATGGTGGCTAAGCAGTATTACAAACATGCTGATCATTAATAATCCATAAAAGATAATTAAAGGCTTATATATTTGATATTTTTCTGCGATATATCCTGTTATAGGAGCGCTTGCAGCCATACCAAGGAAAATAAAAGAATTTGCTAATATAGCTTCAGATTTAGGTAAATTAAAATTCAATATTAAATAATTTACTCCCCATACATCAGAAAATCCTTGCATTGGAGCAGTTAATAAACCTCCTAATAAAGCAGTAATAAATAATTTTGGTTTAGTTAGTGTAGTAATTAATAAACTTATTACTGAATGAGAGCTATGAGCGGGATGCTTAATATGTTGGTCATTCGGAATAAATAGTAAAACTATTATTATATAAATGGTAATTATGAAAACTAGAATTAAATAAAATGTCTGCCAGTTAAAAAGTGTAAGGCATAACCCTATTAACTTTCCTGAACAGGTTACGATTGTAAATCCTAAAGCTATAGTTAAGCCTATAACAAAGCTGTAAGCGCTGCTATAAAACTTATTATTTACTATATTAGAAGTGCCTAGCATTCCAACTGTGGATCCCATACCCGTAAGTAATCCACCAAATAATGCAAATTGATAAATAGGAGCATAAGTTAATAGCAGTATTCCAAATATTAAAATTATCATGAAGAAGGCTATTATATATTTAGTATTTAACTTAGTTAAAAGCATACCAACAGGTAGTTGCATGGAAGCATACCCTAAATAAAAACAAGATGAAAGTAGACCAAATTCTGTATAATCTATATTATAATGGCTCATCATATCGTTCATTATAACACCCGGTGCGATTCTTAGGGTTAGTACCAAAGCGTAGAATGAAGCTGGTATTATCCAAATAAACCATGCTATTTTGGTAGGAGAGTGCATAATATCCGTTGATAGACTGTTATGAAGTTAAAAGGATCGTTTTAACATTACTAACATACTCTTTTAATTTGAGACTCTAATATTTCTTTAAACATGCTATTTATTTGATTAATTGGTAAAGTATCTAAAATTAAATGACATTTGCTAATATATTCAGAAGCTAAGCCAATAGAACTATTATATGCCTCATATTTTTGCATTAATTTTTTTAATTGGATAAACTCTTTTATATTTTTTTTGGGATGTTTAAACATGTGTTTAATTTGCTCTTTTTCCTCTATAGCTGCCTTATTATATGTAATGATTACAGGTAAAGTGACTTTTCCTTCGTAGAAATCATCTCCGATATTTTTACCTAAATCATCAACATTAGCATTATAATCAAGAAGATCATCTATAATCTGGAAAGCAATTCCTACATTCATGCCAAATTCATACATTGCTTGGATGATATGATTAGGTTGATTAGCAATGATAGCTCCAGCTTTACAGGAGGCTGCAAATAATTCAGCAGTTTTAGAACTAATTATATGAATATATTTTTCTTTAGATAACTCTAGATTGTTTATAACATTTAATTGCATCACTTCGCCTTCGGAAATAATACCAGCAGCTAGTGACAATACTTCTAATACTTCTATTGATTTAGTATCTACCATAAGCACAAAAGCTTGACTAAATAAAAAATCACCTACTAAAATACTGCTTTTATTACCCCATTTTTGATGAGCTGTTAGTTTTCCACGACGTAATTTACTTTCATCTACTACATCATCATGTAATAAGGTCGCAGAATGGATAAATTCAACAGCAGTAGCAATTTTAATGTGATTATTTCCTTCATATTCAAAGAGTTTAGCGCTGAGAATTGCGAAAAGTGGCCGTAATTTTTTTCCACCAGCAGTGATTAGGTAATCAGTGATTAAATTAATAGTAGCATCTCTTTGTTCAACACTTTTTTTAATTAGCTGTTCGACTTGTTTTAAGTCAGGGCTTACATAATCATAAACATGTTTTAATGTGTTATACACTTTGCTATTTTTTATATAAAAACACATCCACTCTTCTACTATGCGGATTGTTCATTATTGTGTCTATAGAGATTAGTTTATCGTTTTCCCCAAAGGCTTTGGTAGTTATATCATCATTTTTTATAACTCCACTATTAATAAGAATATTTTTTACGGTATTAATTCTTTTTTGAGATAAAACATAATTATATTTTTCTTTGCCTACTCTATCAGTATAGCCAAAGAGGACAATATGTAGGCTAGTTTTTACTTTTTGTAGTTCAGAGATTAGTTTTTTCATTCTTAATATGGAACTCTCTTCTATAGTAGAGCTATTTAATTTGAAGAATATGGAATGTATATCGTTAGCATAATTTATAAATTCTTTTTCAGCATCAATCCGAGCAATCAAAGTTTTTATACTGTTATAAAAATTTAATTTGCAATAATTTATATCATTTACTGGCCAATTCCTTACTTCTTGTTCAATCCAGCAATCAAAATAGAATTGAGCTTCAGCAGTAGCTTTAGGATTAGCAACTACTGTTTCTTGTTCTCTGCTAATTAAACTAGTTAAGACTAACCTTGCTTTATCTAATTCTGCTATAGAAGCTTTAGGTACATTCCAATCAGATACTACTTCCGGAGGGCTATTTTTGCCTTTTTCTAATTTTGCAGCTTTTTTTCTAAAGAAGTCCCATCCGCTCCAATCATATCTTTGTGCATTGATATCCGAGTAGTTGGTATAGTAACTAGCCAAAGTCGTTTGAAATTCATTTGGTAAGGTGGGTCCATTTGTACTACGTTTAGCACAACTCATTGTTAGTAATAATAATAGACAACAAAAAATTTGCTTTAAATACATTTCACTTCTTGACTTATATATCCAAAATACATTACCTCATATGATATGCTTATAAACTAGATTAATCAACTTTTAAAAGCTTAATTTCATGGCGGATTTCTCGATTGAAGATAAATATAGTAATAATGTTATAGTTGGATTAGATGAAGTAGGAAGAGGCTCATGGGCCGGGCCAGTTGTGGTTGGTGCAGTAATTATAAACCGCAACTATGACTGTACAGGCATTAATGATTCTAAAACTTTATCAAAGTCGATGTTACGTAGGTTAAATGATCAAATTTTAGCTCATCATACGTGTAGTATTGGGGTGTGTAATATTGAAGAAATTAATAATTCTAATATTAGTCTTGCAACCACACTTGCTATGTACAGGGCTTTAGAAAAATTGTTAATAAAACCTACAATGATTTTTGTCGATGGTAATGTAAAGTTAGAAAGTAATGTTCCGGTATTAAATATTATTAAGGGTGATAGTATTAGTGTATCGATTGCTGCAGCTTCAATTATCGCTAAAGTTTATCGTGATAATAATATGGCTGAGTTAGCAAAAGATTATCCGCAATATTTATGGCATCAAAATGTTGGATATGGCACCAAAAAACATTTGGAACAAATAATTAAATGTGGTATTTCACCTCATCATCGGATAAATTATAAACCCATACAACAAATAATTTATAATAAAACAATTCTAGTTGAAAGTTAATATTGGTAGGTAAATGGCAGAAAATACGAAAATTACAGTAGCATATGGCGATGGTATTGGTCCAGAAATAATGGAAGCGGTATTATTAATTCTTAAGGAAGCAAAAGCAAAAATTCATGTCGAAGCAGTAGAAGTAGGAGCAGAAGTTTATAAAAGAGGAAATACCGCTGGTATATCAAGTTCTGCTTGGGATTCAATTAGCCAAACCAAAGTTATGCTTAAAAGTCCTATTACTACACCTCAAGGAGGCGGTTATAAAAGTTTAAATGTGACTTTTAGAAAGACTTTAGGGCTATATATAAATCTACGACCTTGTGTTTCTTACTATCCATATATAGCTACCTTACATCCAGATTTGAATGTGGTTATTGTTCGTGAAAATGAAGAGGATTTATATTCTGGTATTGAATATAGGCCAACCCATAATATGTATAAATCTCTAAAACTTATTACTAGAACCGGTAGTGAAAAGATCATTCGTTATGCTTTTGAATATGCAGTAAAAAATAAGAGAAAAAAAGTTACCTGTTTTTCTAAAGATAACATAATGAAATTAACTGATGGCACATTCCACAAAGTCTTTGATGAAGTTAAAAAAGAATATCCAGGGATAGAAACTGATCATTATATTATTGATATTGGAATGGCAAAGCTTGCGAATAAACCTGGAATTTTTGACGTTATAGTTACTTCTAATCTGTATGGCGATATCATTTCTGATATTGCAGCGGAAATCTCGGGTTCAGTTGGATTAGCTGGTTCTGCAAATATTGGTAATGGTTATGCAATGTTTGAGGCTGTACATGGTTCAGCTCCAGATATTGCTAATAAAAATATTGCTAATCCATCAGGGTTACTTAACGCAGCAGTTATGATGTTAGTTCATATAGGTCAGCCTAAAATTGCAAGCTTAATACAAAATGCTCTGCTTAAAACGATAGAAGAGGGTGTACATACTGCTGATATTTATAATGAACGGGTGAGTAGTAAGAAAGTAGGTACCAAAGAGTTTGCTTTAGAAGTAATTAAAAGGCTAGGTGAAAAGCCTCTTAAACTGCCAGCTATTTCTTACCCTGAAATAAAGGAATTAACTAAAGAATATCAACCTAATATAGATAATAGTGAAAAAAAACAGTTGGTTGGTGTAGATGTTTATCTTGATTGGCAAGGTAATGATCTGAGCCTATTAGTAGAGCAAATTAATAAGGAAGCAGATGGCGAACTTAAATTGCAAATGATTTCTTCTAAAGGACTTATGATTTGGCCAAATAATAACTTAACTAAATTGGATGGCGATTATTTTAGCTTAAGATTTGTTCCTAATAATCAAGCTAAAACTACTACTCATACGGAAGTAATTTATTTGTTAAATAAGATTCAGTCGTTAGGTTTAGACTTTGTTCAAACAGAAAATCTCTATAGTTTTGGAGACAAAATAGGTTTCTCTTTAAGCCAAGGTGAATAAATAGGATTATTTTACTATTTATTCTGATGCTTAGTGATTAAGTCTTGTGCTTCTTCCAGTGTTAAGCTAAAAGGGTCTAAATTTTTTGGAATACTTACGTTAGACTTATCATATTTAATATACAAGCCATACCTACCTTTAAGTAAAACAATTTCGTGACCCTTATATTCCCCTAAAGATTTTAATATTGTATTATTAGAAGATGTTTTATTATTTTGACTTAGTAATTGCTCAGCTTCTGCTAATTCGATTGTGAAAACATCTTGTTGGTTTGGTAAAGATACATATTTACCGTCATGTAATAAATATGATCCAAATTTTCCTATACCAGCAGTAATTATTTTATTTGTAGCAGAATTTTTACCTACTTCTCTTGGTAGTGCTAGTAGCTCTAAAGCTAATTTTAAATCAATATCATCAACGTTGATAAATTTAGGAATAGTAGCACGTTTAGGCTTATTGTTTTTACCTTTTTGGTCTTCACCTAATTGTATATAATGTCCATAGGGTCCTTTTTTAAGAAGGATTTGATCGCCATCTTCATTTTGTCCTAGAATTTTATTATCTAATACATGTTTATCAGAATCGTGTAATTCAACCTCAGTTTCGCCATCATTAAATAACTTGTGAGTATATTTACATTCTGGATAATTAGAGCAACCGAGGAAAGGACCAAATTTTCCAATTTTTAAACTTAACATACCATTTGTACAATGGGGACATTTTTTAGAATCATGTTCTTTATTAGCTGGAAAAATATGGCTAGTAACTAGTGGTTCTATAGCATCTATCACGTGAGTGATATCAAATTTTTGGACTTCTTCTGTAGTGTTATGAAAACTAGACCAAAATTCTTTTAGTAATTGTTTCCATTGTAATTTTCCATTTGAAATTTCATCTAACTTTTCTTCAAGATCAGCTGTAAAGCTATATTCTACGTATTTTTTGAAAAAGCTAATTAAAAATGCGGTCACTAAGCGTCCTCGACCTTCTGGGAAAAAACGTTTTTTTTCTAATCTCACATAGTTTCTATCTTGCAATACCGAAATGATAGAAGCATATGTTGAAGGTCTGCCGATGCCTAATTCTTCTAATTTTTTTACCAAGCTTGCTTCACTAAATCTAGGTGGTGGTTCAGTAGCATGTTGACTAGAAACTACATCTTGTAAATCTAATTTTTCACCATTGTTTAGTGGAGGTAGTGCTGAATTTTCTTCTTCTTCATTATCATCTACATCTTCCTTGTATAAACGATAAAATCCATCAAATACAGTTGTAGAGCCGGTGGCACGTAAGGTTGCATAATTATCATTAGTTATGATGATAGCTGTAACTATATCAAATATTGCACTTTCCATTTGGCAAGCAATCATTCTTTGCCAAATTAATTCATATAATTTTTGTTGGTCTGTTTCTAAATATTTATTGGTAACTTTAGGCGTTAAAAGTATATTAGTTGGCCTAATTGCTTCGTGAGCTTCTTGAGCATTTTTAGCTTTAGTTTTATAAACTCTAGGGCTTGCAGGTAAATATTGTTTGCCAAATTCTTTGACAATAAAATCGCGTGTAGCAGCAACAGAGTCTGCTGAAAGTTGAGTGCCATCAGTACGCATATAAGTAATCAAACCAATATTTTCTCCATCTATAGCTACCCCTTCATATAATTTTTGAGCGACCTGCATAGTTTTTTTTGCGCTAAAACCTAATTTACGTGAAGCTTCTTGCTGTAAGGAGGAAGTAATAAATGGAGGATAAGGGTTACGTTTCTGCTGCTTCTTTTCAATCTCGCTAACAGAGTATAATTTATCTTTTAATTGATTTACAATTTCATCAACTTGTTGTTGATTGGCAAAATGAAATTTATCTAATTTTTGAGATTGGAGATGAGTAAGAGTAGCAATAAACTGTTCTTTATTAGTATTAGCAAGATGGCACATTATTTTCCAATAGTCTTGGCTAACAAATTTATCAATTTCATCTTCGCGTTCACAAATAAGCCTGAGTGCAACTGATTGTACCCTACCTGCTGATTTGCTGCCTGGTAATTTACGCCATAATACTGGTGAAAGTGTAAATCCTACTAGATAATCTAATGCCCTTCTCGCTTGTTGAGCATTTACTAAATCCATGTCAATATCACGCGGATGTTCGATTGCTTCCATTACTGATTTTTTAGTAATTTCATGAAAAACTATACGTTTGATCTCAGTATCTTTATTGAGAGATTTCTTAGCTTTTAGTACTTCTACTATATGCCAAGCAATCGCTTCTCCTTCACGATCAGGATCGCTAGCTAGATAAATTTTATTAGCATTTTTGACCGCACTAACAATTTCTTTAACATGTTTTGTTGCTTTGTCGTTGATTTCATAGTCCATCGCAAAATCCTGATCAGGGCGTACTGATCCATTACGTGATGGTAAATCCCTTATATGACCATAAGAAGAAATGACTTTATATCCAGAACCAAGATATTTATTGATAGTTTTGGCTTTAGTTGGCGATTCAACTATTACTAAATTCATGTGTTAACTCATTAATGTTATTGTATTATTATTACCTTTAATCACTTTTCCTTCTAGTTCAAGCTCTAAAATTGCTATTTGTACAATATCTATAGATAAATTATGTTGAATCATTAAATCATCTATGGAAGTTGGTGCAAAACTGATACTGGATAAAATTAATTCTTGTATTTGCGCCACATCTTCTTCGATATAAGTTTCGTTTTGAGATGAATCTTTATCATCAGAAGAGTATTGGTTATGATTAAACTGTTTAGTTAAATTATATTGTAGGTGATCGAGGACATCTTGATATGACTCAATTAAAATTGCGCCTTGTTTTAATAAATAGTTAGTACCGCTATAACGATAATCAAGTGGGAAGCCTGGTACAGCAAAAACATTTCTGCCTTGTTCAGCAGCTAATCTGGCAGTAATTAATGAGCCAGACTTTAAACTTGCTTCTATTACAATAGTTGCTACAGACAAACCAGATATAATACGATTACGTTGTGGAAAGCTGTTGGCTATGGGTACCATGCCAAAAGGGTTTTCTGCTACTAATAAACCTTTTTCTGCAATTTCTTTATATAAAAATTCATTTTCGGCGGGATATATATTATCAATACCTCCAGCAATTACAGCAATTGTACCGCCACCAATACCATCCTTATGAGCAGCAGTATCTATTCCTCTTGCTAATCCTGATACAATTATTAAATTGGATTTAGATAATTCTTCGGCAATTTTTTTAGCAAAACTTGTACCATTTATTGAGGCATTGCGTGAACCGACAACAGCTATTGTTTCTTCTTCCAGTAATTCCGCTCTGCCTAATATAGTTAGAAACGGTGGAGCATCATGAGTAATTTTTAATAACCTTGGATAATTATGGTCTTTATAAAAAATTAATTTAGCCCCAATCTTTTCGATTTTTTCTAATTCATCAGTAATGTCTGCTTCAGAGATAAGTTTGATAGCTTTATTCTTAATAGAGGGAAGTTCTAAAAATCTTTCAAGTGCAATTGTACCTTTGCCATAATATTTCATTAAAGCGTAAAAAGTTTTAGTACCAATATTTTCTGATCTGATTAACCTTAAGCAAGCTAATTTTTCTTTATCATTAATGATGCTAACATCAGGAAGATTCATGCTATATTACAAACTACAAACCTTATAATAGGCCTATATTTATATCTGTATAATTATAGCTTTTCAGCATGAGATGTTAAATAATCAGCAACACCTTCAGCTGTAGGTTTCATTCCTTCTTGGCCTTTTTGCCAACCAGCAGGGCATACTTCTCCATGTTTTTCAAAATAGAGCAGCGCATCTACCATACGTAATGCTTCATCAATGTTACGGCCTAAAGGTAGATCATTAATTACTTGATGTCTTACTAATTTATTTTTATCAATTAAAAATGTACCTCTTAAAGCTATTGCATCATCGACTAATACGTCGTAATCACGTGCGATACTTTTGGTTAGGTCTGATACCATTGGAAATTGCACAGGTCCAATCCCACCTTTATTAACAGGAGTGTTTTTCCAAGCAATATGTGTAAAATGAGAATCAACACTAACCCCAATAACTTTTATACCACGTGATGCAAAATCTGCTAATCGATTATTAAATGCGATAATTTCTGAAGGGCAAACAAAGGTAAAATTTAAAGGCCAGAAAAACAATAATCCGGCATCGTTACCTAGGTATTTATGTAAAGAAAATTTTTCTGTAATTTCGTTATCTGGCATTACTGCTTTTGCTACAAAATCTGGTGCTGCTTTTCCTACAAGAACACTCATATACACTCCTTGAATTTAAAATTATAAGAAATCTTTTGCCTAAAAATAAGCTTATTTTTAATGAAGAGCAAGTATTAATTAAATTATATGTTATAGTAATCATTACAGTAATTAGGTTTAATAATGGATTAGTTCTTATGAAATTGGTAGCTACAGTAATTTTTATAGTGATTAGTATTAATGTAAGCTATGCTTATTCTCCAAAAATTATAGCCCATAGAGGTGGGAAAATTAATTTTCCTGAAAATACTATCTATGCATTTGAAAGCGCTATTAATGCTGGTAGTGATGGGTTTGAAGTTGATGTACAACTAAGTAGGGACGGAGTAGTAGTTTTATACCACCCAAATGATTTATCGTTATTGACAGATGGTAAGGGTTTAGTGAGTTCTTTAAATTATAAAGACCTAGCAGCGCTTGACGCGGCTTATAATTTCGATCCTCAAGCTAATAGAACTTTCCCTACACGAAATAAAGGTTATAACATTCCAACTCTTTCTGAAGTGATAGAAAAGTTTCCGAATTTAGAAATTATAATTGATTTAAAATCATTGCCAGCTAAGCCGCTGATTGATGCAGTTGTAAAATTGGTAGATGAAAAACAAGCTTGGAATAGATTAATTTTTTATTCAACAAATGATGATCATCTAGAATATCTTAAACAAAAGAAGCCAGAAGCAAAATTGTTTGAAAGCCGTAATAAAACTAGGCAACGTTTATTGACTATACGTAATGAAGGAGTTTGTTGTTGTAAACTTGATCCTAACCCTTATATTGGGTTTGAAATGGATAGAGAAATGGTGGTAGAGGAATCTTTTACCCTTGGTAATGGTAGTAATAAGATACATTTTAGGTTATGGGATAATAAAGTAGTAGAATGTATACAAGAAGCCAAAGGTAATAGTTCAAAAATTTTTATATTTGGAGTTAATAATAAAAAAGATTATGAAGAAGCAAAAAAATTAGGAGCTTATGCAGTATTTAGTGATTCTCCTATTGAGCTCATTCAGCAATTAAAACATTTGACATCCAACTAGTCTGTAGTTATAAAATTCTAGGAGTTGAAGATTTAATGGCGAGGTAGCTCAGGTGGTTAGAGCAGCGGAATCATAATCCGTTTGTCGGGGGTTCAAATCCCTCCCTCGCTACCAGGATAATCAAGGATTTCAACGAAATAACAGTAAAGCAGAAAACTCTCTAGGTCGCAAATAGGTCGCAGTGGAAAATGAAAACATATGACCAAAATTCCAAGTCTAAAATTAATATGGTTCCAGATGAGTATTTAAGGACTACTATTGCAAAATACTCTATTCCTGACAAACACATTCAGCTTGTTAATTTACAAATAGATCATATTATTAAACCACATATAAAAAACTGGGCAGGACAATTCTTATTAGGCCTAGATAATTCTGGTTCTTATGCTAAAGGTACTGCAATTCTGGACAACTCAGATCTAGATTTATTGATCTCACTTACATCCAGTTGTACTTATGCCATGAAGGAAGTCTACAATAGCCTCTTTCTCTATTTAAAGAACACGAATTATCAACCAAGAAAAAAAAGAGTTTCCATAGGCATTAATTATAGAGGACTTGATATAGATTTAGTACCTGCCAAAAGACAAACTCAATACGGCAATGATCATAGCCTTTATAATAATCAAAAAGACACATGGTTGAAAACTAATATTTATAAACACATTTCATTGGTAGCACGTTCTTCGCGCATTGAAGAAATTAAGATTATGAAAATTTGGCGTAATAAATATTTTCTTGATTTTCCCTCATTTTATTTGGAGCTTGTGGTATTACACGTATTAAATAATCAACCTATGGGTCAGATAGCAAATAATATTTGGAAAGTACTACAATACCTTGCAAGTAGTTTTATAAACGCTAGTTTTGTTGATCCAGCAAATAATAGCAATATAATTTCTAATGGGTTAACACAGCAGGAACGTGAAAAAATTGCTAATTATGCACGTTTTTCTTTAACAGCCAAAGATTGGTCAGAAATTGTAGGATAACATGAATAAAGACATAAATTTACATACGCTTTTTACCGAACTCGAAAAAAAACTAACTAATGACTTAGAAAGGTCAAGCAATACAACCAATCATCCAGGAACACAGGGAAATTCTACCGAGATTTATTGGAAAACCATGTTGGAGAATCATCTACCAATAAGATATAAGGTTTCTAGTGGTTTTGTAATTGACAGTGAGGGAAAAATAAGTCAGCAGCAAGATATTATAATTTATGACAGGCAATATTCCCCATTGCTTTTTCATGACGCAGGAAACTTATATATCCCAGCAGAGAGCGTTTATGCAGTACTTGAGGTTAAACCTACACTAAATGCGGATAATGTTAAATATGCCGGAGAAAAAATTCAAAGTGTACGTGACTTATATAGAACAAATACGAAAATTATACACGCTGGAGGAGAGTATAGCCCACGTGAGCTTTTTAAAATTCTTGGAGGAATACTGACATTTGATAGCAGTTGGTCTCCAGCTTTAGGAAACACATTTAATGAAAATTTAAAATTACTGCCTTTTAATGGGCGTATAGATTTTGGATGCAGTTTAAAGGACGGCTCATTTAAAGTTATTTATGATAAATCGAGTGATATCAAAATAGATATCAAAAATAAATCCATACTTTTAGAGTTTTTTCTTTCACTCCTTGCTGAATTACAAGCATTGGGGACAGTGCCTGCAATAGATATTAATGCTTATGCCAAGTGGATTAATGACAAAGAAGCGCTTTAAGATCTTGCCATAAAACAAAATATAATACAGGATGAAGCTAATCAAATCTTAGTCTTCAATAAACTTCAAAGCTTGTTCTGTGAATCCTCCAAACCAAAATTCAACATTCTTAACGCCTTCATATTTTGTTTTAATTTGTTTTATTTTTTTACTAGAACCAGGATCATCTTCATTAATGTAATCTATTACTTTAACTTTGATTTTTCCTGATTGTGACCCATGAACAAGTTCTGGATAAATAAAAGCTCTCGAATGATAATCATCAGGACGCATGCTAAAACCTATTATTACTATTTCTAATTCATCTCGTAGATAAATACGCGGGTTGTCCCAAATATCACTTATTACATTGATTTGATTTAATTTATCGTAAGTTGGGATTATTATTACAGGTGCAAAGTAATTATTATAACAAGTGAAAAGATGCTCACATGGAACTTTATATATAAAGGTATCACGAATACTTCTAATTGGTTTTATATTATCAATATTACGCCTTTTCATAAACCAAGCTAGATCATGTTTAGTATTTGGCTCATTTTTTTTAAACTCGTCCTCAAACCAATCTATAGACCCATGAAGCTTGATTATAGGAACGGCTTCATCATTATTATTCTTTGAAGGTAAATCAAATACATATGACAAAGAATTTTTATCCATTAAAGTTTCAATAACTGTGTCCCAATTAAAAGTTATAATCATTGAGTCTGAGAGAGATTTTACAAAAGACAAATATTGCGGTGGTATAAATTTGTTAAGGCATTGGTTTTGTGTTTGAAATATGACTTCAGCAAGTAATAACTTTAACTGACATATAAATAAATCATTATCACCACTATAAACTGATTCAGAATATGCATATGAAAGAAATTCCTCGATATTAAAACTTTTAGGCAAAAACCCATTTAAAATCTTTTCCTCAGAAAATTTTTCTAAAGGATAATACCATTGTAGGTTTTTAATAATCTTAGAATCTAAACCATTATGTTTTTTAAATGCTGCTGTATATATTTCTTTAAATATATTAAAAGTTAAAGGCATACCTAATGGAGCAGAAAAACCAGCACCTAGTATATAAACACGCTTAATTCCTTTATATTTTAATAATCCAGTCATTTTATTTATAAATTTTTCAGATAAGCAGTATTATTATCTTAAATGAACTTAAATGATACTTTTTATATTTCAAATAATTAAAAACACAACTCATTTGCCGTTTGGCTTTTTTAGCTCAGTTATTTTTTAAATAGAATTTAAACTAGATTACTGTTACGAAAAAGTTATTAGGCTACGCTCCTATTTGTCTCACACCATGGCATCCCTAGATGCATTTGCTGTAAGCTTGATTATCACTAGATCTCATGTCATTCGTACATTGTACGTACAAAGAAAATAAAAATCCCGTATCCTGTACGGACAAACTCTGACAACAGCTTAGAGATTGATCTTGAACTTACGGATGTCGCACGTACAATTTTACTAAATTTCTGCACATTCATAAGTTATTTGCTATTTGGACTTTGCTCAATCTTTGCTTTAAATTTGAGAACTACTAAAGGTAACAGTGTGTAAATTGTATACAAGATGAAACTATATTTAATGGTGTAAGTTAAAAAAGACAATATTTCATTTTCCGTAGCAACAGGAATAAATTTGATTAAGCTAAGTATAACTAATAGCATCACTAATGCACTAAATTTACTGAAATTTAAATTTTTATGTTTATATAAGAAAGGAAGAGAAGATCCCAAACCTATAATAAATCCACAAGCGTCAGCAATAGACTTAGGTCTATAATCAATTGGTAATAACCAATGGTAAATAATAATAATGAACATTAATAAAAATAAAAGATAGATTTTATATTTATTGCTTAACCAAGCATCAAATAAGTTACTAATCATTTTGGTTTTCCACACCCATAATATTATGATACCAAAAAACAACCCACCAAAAACATCGAAAATACTATGAAGGCCTAAATATATTCTAGAAAGCATAACATTCGCTATGATAAAAGCTAAAAATGTTTTGAGAAAATTACTTTTAGTCTTTAGAAGAAATAGACCTAAAAATACTGTTGCAAGCAACACACCTCCGTTTGGAAAACCAAATGGGTCATTAGTATGCATTAATGATATATCGTATCTGTACGAGAAAGTTTAAAAAGTGCTTTTAAGAAAATTACGGTACAAATAGTAAAAGGTAATAAAAAGCCTAGTTTCTTTATATATTTTATTATCACGGGCAGTTCAGTATCCAAAAGCCAATATAGATATAAAAAAATATCTATTTATAATAGAAGTATAAATTTTAAAATAATCAGTTAAATACTCATGCCTAAGGGAATAAGGGTAATGATGAATGATATACATATAAATTGCAAGTTTATATTAAACATAAACTGATAAATAATTAAAATCTATATTTATAACTTTATGATCATTAATTATCGTATATCATTCTAGTAAACGCTATTAGATAATACTCAAATGTACAATTTACCTCAAACTTTACCATCTTTTATTTGGCATTTCTTAAAACCCTATAAAACCATTGTTATCATTTTTATTAGCCTTGCTTTATTTGCTGGGTGCTACGGACCATTTAATAGTATGCTGATTAAGTATACTATTAACATTTTATCTTCTTTGCATGGGGAAGATATTTCTCTCTTAATTTTGCCTTCAATATTGCTCGTATTAAATTTTATAGTTTTTGATAATATTACCTGGCGTTCTATAGGATATATAAATTACAAATATCAACCGATAATAAAGAATAGAATTATCACTGATTGTTTTGACTTTGTTCTTGATGCATCACATCAATTCTTTCAAGAAAATTTATCTGGTTATCTTTCAAAGCAAATAAATACTCTTGCGGATAATATATTTTATATTCTACATAGCACATCTTCTAATCTTATTCGAGGAGCGTCAATAGTGTTAGTAGCTCTGATTAGTGTCTATTTTGTCAACGCTATGTTCTTTTACATTATGTTGGTTTGGTTTGTAGTATTTTCTTCAGTTAGCATATACATGTCGAAAAGATTAGTTAAACTATCAGATGCATATGCAAATACAGAATCAGTCATTTCTGGTCAATTAGTAGATAGCGTTGCCAACGTACAAAATATAAGATTTTTTACTAGCAAATCTTATGAATTATCTAGAATTAAGAAATTCTTGTTAAGTAGTAAGAAAGCATTTCAAAAAAATGAAGCATTCTTGGTAATAATGCACATAATACAAGGTGCCTTAATTGCCATAATGCTTAGTTTTATGCTTTATTTTTTGATTCATTTATACAAAGAACAATTAGTAACAGTAGGAGATTTTGCCCTTATATTGATACTTAGTATGGATGTTGCACATCTGACTTGGTACACAATGTATCATGTGGATCAATTTAATCAAACCATTGGCAAATGTAAGCAAAGCCTTCATTCTTTAATAATTCCACAAACTGTAACTGATAAAATCAATGCAAATGATTTAATAGTGACTAAAGGGCAAATTAAATTTGAAAAAGTAAAATTTCATTATAAAGGTACAGATCCAATTTTTGAAGGCAAGTCAGTTACTATTGAAGGAGGTCAAAAAGTGGGGCTTGTAGGTTATTCTGGCGGAGGAAAAACAACATTCGTAAACTTAATATCAAGGCTATATGACGTAAATGACGGATATATTCTTGTTGATAATCAAGATATTAGAAGTTGTACTCAAGAAAGTCTGCGTTCCAATATAACTATGATACCTCAGGATCCAATTTTATTCCACCGGAGTTTAATGGAAAATATTCATTATGGACGTCAAAATGCAACGCAAGCAGAAATTATTGAGGCTGCAAAGCGTGCACATGCTCATGATTTCATAGAAAAACTACCTAATAAATATGAAACTTTAGTTGGAGAAAGAGGTATAAAACTATCAGGTGGGCAAAGACAAAGGATAGCTATTGCTCGTGCTATTTTAAAAAACGCTCCGATATTAATATTGGATGAAGCAACCAGTAATCTAGACTCTATAACTGAAAAATATATACAAGAAAGCTTATGGAATTTAATGCAAAATAAAACCACTATTGTAGTGGCTCACCGATTATCAACTTTGTTGCATATGGATAGAATTCTAGTTTTTGATAAAGGAAAAATAGTTCAAGATGGAAGTCATAAAGAATTACTAAAAGCTAAAGGCCTGTATAAAACACTTTGGGATGCTCAAGTAGGAGGATTTTTACCAGAAAGTAGAGATTAAATTCATTTCAATCATATAGTAGTTAAAATATAATAAATTAATTTTAAAATACAAAAATAACCTTAATATTTAGACATACAACTTCATATTAATTATAAAAACTATTTAAAATGACATGTCTACTTAACATAAAACAGCAAAAGATAGGATTAATTGAGAAGAAAATGGATGTCACATATCAGTGATCAATGCCAAGTATTTTTATTGCATCATCTTAGTCAAAAAAAGAAATTGACAGTTGAAATAGATAATAATAATCTTACCCCTGGATGAGGTTAATTTAATTAAACTTCTAATGTTTACATACTGGGAGGACTATTATGGTGTCTTATTTTAATGCAGTTAACTACGCTGTTGGAACCCAGCCTGATGGAGTTGCAATTGCAGATGTGAATGGCGATGGCAGACTAGACATCGTAGCTACAAATTCGGGTTTAAACACTGTATCTGTGCTACTTGGACAGGCAGGTGGAGGCTTTGCTACTCAAACTCAGTATGTGGTAGAAAGTGGTCCTTATGGAGTTGCAATCGCAGATGTGAATGGCGATGGCAGGCTAGATATCATAACTGCAAATTATGGTTCAAACACTGTATCTGTGTTAATTGGACAAGCAGCTGGGGGCTTTGCCACTCAAATTCAATATGCAGTGGGAACCTTCCCTGCTGGAGTTGCTATTGGAGATGTAAATAATGATGGTAGGCTAGATATCGTAGCTGCAAATACCGGTATAAATACTGTATCTGTGCTGCTTGGACAGATAGCTGGGGGCTTTGCCACTCAAACTCAATATGCGGTTGGTAATAGCCCTAGAGAAGTTACGATTGCAGATGTGAATGGTGATGGCAGACTAGATATCATATCTGCAAATCAGGGTCCAGACACTGTATCTGTACTGCTTGGACAGGCAGCTGGGGGCTTTGCCACTCAAACTCAATATGCGGTAGGAAGCGGTCCTTATGGCGTCGCCATCGCAGATGTAAATAGTGATGGCAGACTAGATATCATATCTGCAAATGCCGGTACAAATACTATATCTGTGCTGCTTGGACAGATAGCTGGAGGTTTTGCTACTCAAACTCAATACGTGGTGGGAAACTATCCTAGAGGAGTTGCAATTGCAGATGTAAATAATGATGGTAGGCTAGATATCTTAACTACAAATTTGGGGCCAGACAGTGTAACTCTACTACTTGGACAGGTAAGTGGAGGCTTTGCCATTCCCGCTCAATACGGAGTTGGAAACGATCCTTACAGATTAGCGATTGCAGATGTAAATAATGATGGCATGTTAGATATCATCACTACAAATTATAATTCAAACACAGTATCTGTACTGATTGGACAGACAGCGGGCAGCTTTATTACTGGTGGTTTTACGACTGCGGGTTATGTGACTCAGGCCTCAACATATGCAACTGCGAGTCCTAGAAAAATAGCGGTCGCAGATGTGAATAGCGATGGCAGACTAGACATTGTAGCTGCAAATCTATATCCAGACACTGTATCTGTGCTACTTGGACAGGCAGGTGGAGGCTTTGCCATTCCAGCTCAATATGCAGTGGGAGTCTCTCCTGATGGCGTTGTAATCGCAGATGTAAATAGCGATGGCAGGCTAGATATCGTGGCTACAAATGATGGATCAAGGACAGTATCTGTACTGCTTGGACAAATAGCTGGAGGCTTTGCCACTCAGACCCAATATGCGGTTGGAACAAGTCCGAGAGAAGCTGCAATTGCAGATGTGAATAGCGATGGCAGACTAGACATCGTAACTGCAAATGCTGGTTCAAATACTGTATCTGTGTTACTTGGACAGGTAGCTGGGGGCTTTGCTAACCAGACTCAATATGCAGTGGGAAGTGGCCCTAGAGGAATAGCAATTGCAGACGTAAATGGTGATGGCAAGTTAGATATCATAGCTGCAAATGATGGATCAAGCACAGTATCTGTGTTACTTGGACAAGTAGCAGGAGGCTTTGCTAACCAGACTCAATATGTAGCTGGAAGTAATTCTAGGGAAGTTGCGATTGCAGATGTGAATAGCGATGGCAGACTAGATATTGTAACTGCAAATTATAATTCAGGCAGTGTATCTGTACTACTTGGACAGGCAGCTGGAGGCTTTGCCAATCAGGTTCAATATGCGGTTGGAAGCAATCCTAGGGAAGTTGCGATCGGAGATGTGAATAAGGATGGCAGGCTAGACATTGTAACTACAAATTTTAATTCAGGCACTGTATCTGTACTGATTGGACAGGCAGCTGGAGACTTTGCCAATCAGACTCAATATGCGGTGGGAACCTTTCCTTACGGAATTGCACTAGCAGATGTAAATCACGATGGCAGACTAGAAATCATAGCTGCAAATCTGGCTTCAGAGAATATAACTGTGCTGAGTTCCGTGCCGACTATGCCTACACCAACACCTGCAAATTCAGATTCTTCTTCAAGTAATACGGGAGCAATCATAGGAGGAGCAGTTGGAGGTACATTAGGATTCCTAGCGCTAGCAGGGTTTGGATATTATTTATACCATAAATATGCTCATCATCAACCTCACGATGGTCTATACGGTGTAGGGGCAGATATGGAACTTGCTTCTCATCAATAAGATGTGACGACGACTTTGTTGCATAAATAAATTGAAGTAGTTAATAAGAAATAATTGATATTTGTCCATGCTTTTATGTTGGTTCAGTCGTCACTATGGCTTTTTAAAGCTAAGCAATTTTTGACTAGTAAGTTTAACAGAAATTATCTCATGAAATATTGATTTGCTACGTGCCTCATGGTCGGATAAGGAGGTAGTATTGCTACCACCCCCTCTCCTAAGAACCGTGCATGCGACTTTTACCGCACACGGCTCAAGCCTTTCTGGCAGCCCTATT